>CALKXO010000230.1 GCA_938003615.1 uncultured Pirellulaceae bacterium
TTTGAAGTAATTGGCCGATCGTTTCGATCCCCAGCTTAAAAAGAATTCCAGTGGACTCGGCCGACAACCGTAACGCCAACACGGACAGCGATTTCATTATCTTTTGGTCGCCGACTGGCACAATCACCGGCTGTCCGACACCGGTGCAAAAGTGAGCCGCCCCCCACGCAAGTCCGGTCGAATCGGCAATCGCGACGCTGGCCACATACCCGAGTTGCCTGCAGAACGTTTGTAACTGCTTGGCCAGCGATTCAAATCCACCAAAGAGATGACTCAACCCCGTTACGTCCATCAGCAAACTCGACGGTTGAAAAACCGGATTAGCCTTTCCCTTCTTGCGATTGTCGATCCGGGAAAAATCCTGCTCCAGCCCAACGACAGGCGAAAATTTCTCCAACGCCCACGCTAATTGCTCGAGCGCTTCTCGGTCTGCGCCCGGATCGTGCTCGCGCAAGAAAAAGGGCGTCTTCTCCTCAGATTGTTTTGATACATGTTGGAGCAACGCTTTGGCTTCGGCCATTGGCATGTCGCAGCGGATCCCCAACCGTCGCGCAAGCGGACTGACCGAAGCGACCAGTTTCCCTTTGCGTGAATCGGTGCGGCACAACACCACGCGCTGCTGACGGAGTTCAGGCTCGGCGACGATCAGCCGCTGGATCGGCCACTCGGGAAGCCACAGGCAAAGAATTCGTCTGGGGTGCGCGGACTTGGTTTGCGACAACACCTGCGGCCGATTTGGATTGGCTTCCCGTACGACGCTGGGGGCGGAAAGGCTGACCTGATCGTCGATATTCATGCTCACTGCGCGCCTTGCGGACGCTCCCTGTGACCGTGTTGATTGACAGTAAAACAGATTGGCCCGTGCGGCTGCCGCGGCATCGCACCATCTGCAAACGCGTGAAGAACAAATTGGGATCTGCTTTGTTGGCTCCTGTAACTCGACTGACCGGGCTAACCAACCACTGCACCTCCGCCCATGAAGGTTGACGCGCCACCGAAAGCGGTCGCACGAACAAGCCCAAACAGCCACTCGATTCGGCCGACAGTTGAAAACGCCTTGACCAACGATCATCGACCTTTGGCAATGGTCCCCAAACTGCCGCCACCGCCGGACAACGCAGTGACTGATCGATCGCCCATAGCAGATCTTTGTCGATGGCTCCGGCTTCTGGTTGGGAAGAACTTTGCAGGACAATCAGTTGCTCCATTGGCAATCCCATTGCCGCCGCAGCAACGGGGAAAAATTGACGATCCGGATCGATGATGACAATCGCGCCACCGTTACTGGCCGCTTCTTTGGCAACGGTTAGAGACAGAAAGTCTGCCGCACATCCCGTCGGAGCAATCCAGTCAACCAAGACGCCTTTGCGGTAGCCACCGGCAGGCAAAATCCTATCAATGACCGCAGCGCCGCCAGAAACCGTGTCGCCGTTGCCGACGATCCGTTCGTTTTCGATCGCACTGACTTGGGCGCGCAGTGTTTGCAGATTTTGAAGTTGAGTAAAAGGTTTATTCATCGAGTACATCCCGGTACGCAAGCGAAACTGAGAACTTTGAAATAAAGTGCTTTGGAACTGAGCACTTTGGAAGCAATGCACCTTAAAGCAGTGCACCAGTACGTTTTCACTGATCACAAGGACACCTTTGGTCATCCAACAGGAACTCGCCCAAAAAAGTGCAAATAAATTCACTGGTGTACTGGCGTATACTTTCTCAACAGATCGGCACAATGCAAGCGACAATCCGCTATCACTATTAAAAGGGCCGTTTGTAACGATAGCCCAGCAGAAAGTCGGCAAAAGAGATGTGGAAAAGCTGTTGGCGAAATGCCACCACACGGAAAACATGTTAGGCGACGCACAGGAACCGACTCTCGGTAGAGCAGTCTCTGTGCCGACCTGCTTGCGAGAAATCGACGAGTCGCTTTCTAAAATGTAGTGTATTGCGGAATGCAAATCAGCTGAATTCAACCGACAAGGGAATCGCAGCCCGAAAGATACTCAGGTCTGTCTCCGGCAATCCAGTGTATTCGGCTGAAAACCAAAAACCAAGTTTGACCCAAGCGCTAGTTCTGCCCCTAACCCTAGTTCTCGAAAACCAAGTTTGACCCAAGCGCTAGTTCTTGGGATACAATTCGTGTAATGCATTTCGTATACAATCGTCATTACAATCGTTGTTAATCACAAACTCGCCCAACCTAGCACTTGGAGTTGTAATGAATAAGAACCTGCTACTACTATTGTCTCTGCTGCTGGTTTGGACCAGTTGCTGTGACGTTCACGCTCAAGACGACTGGCACGTTGTCAAAAGTTCCGATGGTGTCATCGAGGCGATGCTGCCGGGACCGGCCAAAAAAATACTGTACAAGAAAAAAACAATCGCAGGCACGATTACGACAAGAATCCTGCAATTCCATACCGCCGAAGTCGAATTTTCGGTTAGCAGTACCCGGCTGTCTAAATTTATTCGAAGATTCGCTGATGAAGAAAGGCTGTATAAGATTGCAAAAAATGGTGTACTCAACAGGTTATTCGGAAAGGAAAAATCCTTCGAGAAAATCAAGCTTGATGGCGTTGACGCGCGCGCACTTCATTATGAAGTCGTCAATTTTGAAGACGAGACGCACAATGGCTACGACGGCTTGGCAATATTTCTTGTCTTGAACAGCAAGGTGTATGCTGCCAATGCGATAATGGCCAAAGAAGATGGCAACGCTGATCTCAAGAAATTCCGCGAATCCATCAAACTCAAAAAAGAGGATCTCACGGGGCAAGAAAAAGAGGAATAAAGGACAGGCTACGGCTTTGTCGATACCAACACTTTCACGACATTTTCTTACAAGTTTCTGAATCGCCCGTACGTTCATTGGCTTTTGTTTGAAGCCATTCTTGCCATTTCCGCGAGGATTCATGCTTGGGCGAAACAGCGGTCCATTGTCAGCGGCACTAACGCCGCAGTTTGGGGGCTCACTGGACGTTCACCTAAAACATTTAGGAGATATGCGCCAATAACACCGAGTTGTGGATGCCATTGAGCACCTCGATATCCGTAATGATTACTAACGGCGTACCAGACTCGAGCACCGTGTATCGTTTAGTCCAAGCATCCACGTAGGTTCGAATCCGGATGTCGTGAAGCGATTCTTCTGAAAGCGAGGGGATGACCCCCCAGTAAAGGCTCATCTCCCGATACGATTTTGGGTCATCGGTCACCGCAAGCGTCCGAATAAAGTCGCGTTGCTTGGACTTGTACAGCGCTCCCTTGGTAGTCGTATTGGCAATCACCACCAAAGCCGCATCAACGCGTTTGGCAATTTGCGCCGAGCCAAAAACCACTGCGTCGAAGGCGTCCCATCGGGTCTCCAATCCTTTCGCCGTCACCACCGATTCTTGTTTCGCAAATGTTTGCTCGGTTTCCAACGCAATACGGTTCATCATCGTCACCGCTTCGATCGGGTACTGGCCGATGGCCGTTTCCCCCGACAGCATACAGGCATCGGTACCATCGAGAATTGCATTGGCAACATCGGTGACTTCGGCGCGTGTGGGCTGCTTCGAATTGTGCATACTTTCCAACATCTGCGTGGCAACGATCACGGGTTTGCGATGTTGCTGGCAGCAGCGAATGATCTCTTTTTGAGCGGCAGGTGTTTTTTCGATGGGAATCTCGACCCCCAAATCGCCGCGCGCAACCATGATGCCGTTAGACGCCTTGACGATTGAATCTAGCTGAGTCAGCGCTTCGGCTTTCTCGATTTTAGCGATCGCCAACGCGTTACTCTTGTGACTGGCCAACAGGCTTTTGAGTTCATTGATCTCATCGGCGTTGGAAACAAAACTAAGGCTAACGAAATCGACATCCCATTTGGCCGCCCAAATCGCTTTCTCTTTGTCAACTTCACCCAACGCAGGAATACTCAGTTTCGTGGCAGGCAGGTTAACCCCTTGCCGCGAACGAATTGTGCCGCCGTCGCCGACGACGCAGGTGAACATATCGGCCTGCTTGTCGATGACCTCTAGCCGAACAAGGCCATCTGCCAAGACGACCGCATCACCGACAGACACTTCATCGATCAAAGGTTCAAACAGACACGTCAATTCATCGACGGCTTTTGACTGAGTACCGCGCACAAATTTGACAACATCCTCGTTAGACAACTTCAACGGATCCTGAAAGAGTTGGCCCAGTCGAATTTTTGGCCCGGCCAGATCGACCAAGATTCCGATCGGGATCTCCATCTCATCGGAGACTGCTCGGATATTGTTGATTGCTTTTTCATGATCCTCACGCGCGCCATGGGCCATGTTCAAACGAAAAACATCGGCGCCGGCCAAAATCAGTTCTTTCAGCACTGCCTGAGAGTTGCTGGCAGGACCGATGGTCGCGACGATTTTTGTGCGAGCAAATTCTTTTAGAACGTTGGTCTTCAAACTACTATCCATCAACAAAAGGTTAAGAACAAGCCGGGGGGCTGGTAGTATCGTTAGCTTACGATTGTAGCCGAACCTGCCACAGGACGAAACGGAAGACTCGCTGGGGGCCGATTGTCGTCTGTGAGTCGACGCTTGGGTGTCTGAGCGAACATTAACTAGAGCCAATATTTTCTGCGGCGACACTTTCGGATTCTGAAAACAAACACGACCTGTTAGCATCTTGGCATGAGTAGGCTATTTCGAACTGTTGGATTGCTGTTTTTCGTGGGAGCAATCGCGTTGTTTTTCGTGATTGGATTCTGGCGTCCCGGATTGTTCTTAGGTGAACCAAACAGCGGACATCAGCTTGGCGGAGATCTCTTCGCCCACATCTCAGGCAACACCCTCGAAGCGTTAGAAGCAGGGTTGAACAAGCACGAGTCCTCGCCGACGTGGCGTTACGCCGAATGTGACATTCGCGAAACGCGCGACCATCAGTTAGTCGTCTTTCACGATTGGGACATCTCCGCCGTTCCCGATTCGCTCGAGAATCGCACTGCACTCGGCGAACCGGTAAGCCGCCAAGCGATCTGTGACTTGACGTACGATCAATTGAAACAACTGAAATTGAAGTGCGGATGTAGAATTCCGACACTAGAGAAAGTCTTGCGGGCGGCAGTTGCAGCCAAGCCGCAGAAACCAATACTGTTGGAGGTAAAGTATTTGCACTCTGACCGAGGCCGCCAGCAGTTGCTAGAACTGGCTCTTCAATACCGTGACAGTAGCGACGTAGAAATTCACTTCCTCGCCTTCATTCGCAACATTCAACGGTCATTTCCAAAACCAAAGGTTTGGCTCAAGCAATGTACAGATGCCAAATTTCGCGTCTATCAAGTCTATCGGCCAAAAACGAAAGCCTACGATCTGTGCAACACTTGGTAGCTGACAGGCTGGAAGAAACTACTCTTGAGCCGCTCGATTGCGATCGCGCAAATACGCTTTGAAGGCTGGCGCAATCCTGGGTGGCGGACGGTTGACGGCGCTATCAGTTTTGAACCCCGTCTTCTCATCGCTTACTCCTTTAACCTTTCGCTGGCCCGAATCAGGTGACAGCCCCAGACTTTTGATTGCCTGTTCGTAACGTCGCTTGGCGGCCGGGTCAGTACCCGTTTCCGCTTTCTGCTTCATCTCGTTCCAGCGATCAAGAAACTGATTCAGATCGTCCTTGGACCAATTCAACTCTTCAAGCAATTCAGGATCAGGATCGTAGCGCTGCTCTTCGAGACGATTCAGAACCATATCAGTTGCCTTTCGTGAATGTTCCAGATTCTCTTTTTCTTTAATCATGTTGTGCTGCCGTCCGCCGCCTTGGCCACTGCCAACATTGTCGCCTTGCTCAGTTGATTCGCCTCCATCACCTGCCGCGCCCCCTTGAGCCTCTCCCGATTCGCCTTGACCGCCTTGACCGCCCTGCCCTGCTTTTCCTGCCTCTCCACTTTCGGCACCACCGGAACCGGCTTCCTCGCCCGCTCCCTTCTGGCCAGGCTCACCGCCCTCGCCTTGCTCACCCGGTTTGCCGCCCTCTTGCGGCTCTTGTCCTGCTTTGTCGCCTGACTTACCGCCTGCTTCTTCGCTGGCTTTATCGCCTCGCTCACCCGGTTGCCCACTTTCTTGCCCAGGCTGCCCCGCCTGTTCGCTAGGTTGTCCATCGCCTTTTTGCGATTTCTGGTTGCCGCCATTTTCTCCGGCCTGATCAGATGGCTGTGCTCCACCTTCTTCAGATTTCCCCGCCGCGCCCTCTCCGTCTTTGGACTGCGTGCTGTTCTCGTTGCCTGATTCAGTTTTTGACTCGCCAGCTTCCTTGCCACCCGTTTCGTTGCTTTGCCCTTTGTCAGAGTCATCCGAACTAGCACCTTCGTTAGATTGTTCTCCCGTTTTACTACCGGACGAGCCTTTGGCTGTGCCGTCCTGATTTCCTTGGGAGCTGCTTGAAGAGCCGTCGCCTTTCTGAGCATTATTTTCCGCGCCTTCTTCTGCAGCTTTGGCATTGTCTTCCTGCATCGAGCCGGTGCCTTGGCTCTCGCGCGGATCATTTTGCTCAGGGTCTTTACCGGATCCGGTATTCTGTTTGGCCGCGTCAGCATCATCGGAAGACTGGCGTTCGCTGTTCTGCGCTTCGTCGTTCTGGCCTTCGCCGTTTTTAGCTTGTTCTTCTTTCATCATCTCTTCCAGACGAGACATCCTCTCGCCGTCGGTCGCGTTCTCTCCTAGCGGTTTTCTTTCTTCGCCTTCTTGCTGCTGAGCGTTTCCGCCTTGGCCACCAGATTCGCCGTCAGCCTGATCTCCCGCGCCCGATTCTCCAGATTCATCACCTTGTCGGTCTGAGCCCTCACCACTATTGGACTCTCGGTTTTTCGATTCTCCACTTTGCGGCTGTGGCTTCTCGCCGCGCGACTCGCCACCGTCTCCGGTTTGGTTGCCGCTGGAGCTAGAACCTTCCTGATCGGATGAGCCAGAGTCAGACGGTTTCTGATTGGAGCCACTCGATTCAGTGTCAGTTTGTTCCTGTCCGCCGCCTTCGCGGGAATCACTTTCGCTGGAATCACTTTCGCTTCCGCCACTCTCACTCATTTGGCTGCTTTCACGTGATTCGTTTGAGCTTTCCTGACCATCGCCACTCTCACCCGACTCGCTACCGCGGTCTGATTCACTGCCACCACTAGCGGAATCTGACGACTCGCCTTCCTCTGACTGATCACCCGATTGACTGCCCGAGGAACCAGATTCTGATTCCTTTTGTTCGGATGATTCGCGTTCGGATGATTCGCCGTCTTTGGACTGGTCACTTTCAAACTCTTGCCCGTCACCATCACCTCCGTCTTGATTGGCGCCTTGTTCCGATTTCCTCTGTTCATCGGAAGGCTCCTGCTGATCGCCGCTTTGATCTTTCTTCTTCTCTTGCTGTCCGGGCTCTGGGGGAGCTTTGGGATTCTCTACAGCAGCTGTGATCTCAACTTGATACTGACGCGACTGCACCGAATTTGGATCAAGCATTCCGCTAAGATGGCTGACCCGATTGTCATTAGCGGTCAGCGCGAACACGACAATATCACCGGACCGCAAGAAGTGCTCCTCGGGCTTGAACAAGAACCTGCCTTTAACACGCTGCTTGCCTTGCTCAGACCTCAATTGCAATGATTTTACGGGGAATACGCTGGAGCCTTTATTATCCATGTTCAACTGAATCGAACTGATGCCGTAGTCGATATCAAAAGCGCGAGCTTCGATCAGCATCGTTTCATTGGCCGGCAACTTCGATCGATTCTTGAGTGGATTGAGCACGTCTAGTTCTGGTGCCAAATCTGCGATCACGCGGATCGGGGAAATATTGGCGCGCTGATTCCGGTCATCGGTAGTGCTGAGGAATTTCAAGCGGTAGTGAGACGCTTTGGAATCCGTACGGTCACTGTTGAGCACCGCCAAGAACTCGCCGGCAGCGCGTTGCGGGTTTTGACTATCGACCAGCATCTTGACGGTTTCGACAATCCGAAAATCATCGCCTTGTTGGTCGCCGCCGTTTTTGCGTTTCAGTAGTTCCATATAGGCTAACTTGATCGGCAAATTGGCCAGCGCTTCGACGCGCACGTTGCTACCTTCGGGCGCTTCAATATTTTCTTGACCACCCAACGTCTCCACCGGCAAACCTGTATAGACGGGCGGTGTAATAGTCAGCGCGTCGATACTGATCGAAGGGTTAGGTTTGACCACGATGTCATAATCTGGCGATTGGCCATCACGCGCGACCACTCGATAAATCAACGATTGCTGAATGCCACTCTGATCTGGTGGCAGCAGAGCCGTAAATCGACGATTGGCGTCGGTCTCCGGTAGCATTGCAACTTCCTGATCAACCAACTGTCCATCAGTCGTCGAGTACACCAATTTGACATCTTCTGGATTAAAGCTACCTTTAATCGTGGCAGCCACCTCAAGCGAATCGCCAAAGAAAATTTCGTGGTCGCCCGGTGATACGTCAAGGACCTGCACCACCGACGGCGCGGACTGCTTGATCGACGGCAACAGCACACGTGAAAACGATTGAAGTGGATCTTTGGGAGAGACCAGCCAATAGACGACTGCGAATCCGATCAGCCCCA
>CALKXO010000231.1 GCA_938003615.1 uncultured Pirellulaceae bacterium
TTTCGCTTCGGCTAGGTCGTCATACGGGCGGTGTTCGCTGCTTTGCGTACTCGTTAAAAAACTCTTCAAACGTTGAAAAACGTACTTCAGGTTCTTTTTCGCCTTCCATGTAGTAGTTCACTTTTCCATTTTGGAAAAAGTAAAACTGACAACCTTGATGCATCATGAACACGAACGCATCATTGCCAAGTGGCGATAGATCACTTTCACTGAGAAGATCAGTAGCCCATTCCTGAAGGTCGGAAAGCTTTTCATATTCGAAATCACTGCCAACAAAAAAGTCTGGCGCGCTGCGACCCATCTGTTTGAGAAACTGCCTGTAGTCTTTCGGGAGAATGGTCCCTGTTTTCTTTTCAATCGCAACAATCTCATCTTCTTGACAGCCAATCACTGCCCGATTTGAAGAGTATTGCAACAAAACTTCCTTGAAATTCATTTTTGCAACTTTCAACCCTATGGGCCTGTGGACGGTATCAAGTCCATACCCGGAAAACGATCTCGAAATTGACGAATCACGTCACTGCAGGATTCGCAAAACGGACGTTCGGAGAAGATGCGAATCGTTCCGCGATCGCCGGGGCGCAACTTTGTTGCAAGATTTTCGAACACGGCTACTTCAGTATCAAAGGCACGATCAAATCCGTCTACGCCGGTCTTGAAAGTTCGATTGCCCGGTATCTTTACCCCGGGAGTGTTTCTGCCACTTACGCCAACGATTTGGCCGATCGTTCTCCCATCAACTTGGCCTTCAGCGAAAGCTGATCCACCGGACGGCTCGCGTCGTAACGTTTTTATAAGAATTGCCCCGTTTGAAAACTGATTTGCCCTAGCTGACGGAGTACTCGTTGGGCGCTCAAGGCCGCACGACTCGGTCTTTGATCTTTTGAAACATAGTCCGCCGCGGCGGCTTGGCGTAGATGATTTGGTCTTTGAATTTGCCTTCAAACAGGTTCTCTGCGGTATAGTATTTGTGGGGAAATCCGCGCGTTTGAAACCAATGTCCGTAACGCAAAGCACCTGTCTTGTCATCGCATGCTGGCAGACTTGCTGCCAGCAGTTCGACGGTATGGGTATGGCTGGTCGCGCGAACCGGCCCGAGGAGATTCTGATATAGGCATGGCCCTAATAGAACCGATGGCCGATCCCAAAAGACGGCTTCGATACCGACACTTGAGCCGAATGAAACCGTCGTGTCGCACGATTTGAGTAACTGATAAGTGTCGCAATCGTCCTCGGGAGCAATGATTGTCAGGTTCGATGATTTCAGGTTCAGCATGTCGCGTTTGCGTTGGTTGTCGACGTCAGCAAGGTTTGGGTGAACACGTAGGTACAACCTTGTTTTGGGCTGACGCCTCAGCATGGAATCTGCAATCTGGGAAATTGCAGTGACCTGATTGGGGTAAATTCTGTTTTTCCATTTGTCGCCGATGGCCACGAATTCGTCATCCGAAGAACAGTAGATGGCTACGTTTTTATTGGTCTTATCAAACCCGATCGGTAGTCTGCCAACTTCTTGAGCCGTGGTGAACGATTTCCAAGCCGTTTCGACGCGGTTGACTCTGTCTAGGAACCACTGACTCCCAATATCCTCACGCGTCAAAGGGTCTGCGGTCTTCCACTTTCGTTCGATCGCTCGATGGATCGCGTCGATGTCGTGCGGTAGGTGATTTTCGAAAATCTCGAAGTGCTCTTTGTTACATCCGCGCTCATGCAAGCGACAATCGACCCCCATTTTCTCGCAGGCTCGGAGCACGCCCCGCATCGCGGCGAATCGCCCGTTGAATGTATAGACTAGGTCGACTTGATTGGCTTGAAGGAACTGCAGCGTATTGTGATAGCTTTGCCACGCGCTGATGAGAAACCGGTTGAGCAGTTGTCGATGTTCCAAGAGGTCGGGCTCGGGGTCGCGCACGACGGAGACTAGTGACGAGAGGCAGGCGTAACCGATTTCGAAGTCGTCCGTTCGATAGTCAATCAATTCGGCGACGTCTTCGAAATCTAAACGCAGTTGATGCGCTTGCGGGCTAAGTTGAACAAGCTGCCGGGTTCGTCCGCGCGTCGGTTGTGGTAAGACCAACTGCCAGCCCATTTTGCGTCGTCCGATGCATTCATCGCAGCGCGCTTGCGTTCTGTCGATATTGAAGTCGCAGTTCGCCAGCTGGCCGAAGCAGGAAAGGGTGGTGACTTCATCGCCCTTGTCCAAGTGTTGCTGCGCTAATTCGAGCTCCGTTTCAAAGTGTGGGGCGACGGTCGCGTAGGGAGCAAGGATTGCGATTTTCATAGATGTTGCTTAGTTCTAATTCCCACTCAAGCGGCGCTGCGTTCTTGAGTTGATTCTTTCTGGAATTTTTCGTTGGGACGGCGACATTCCACGAACAGTGAGTCTGGCTTTCTGACGTTGCCGTCGACCGCGTCCAGTTCGAAAGTTTCATAGCCTTCGATGAAGCTTCCGGTCGCCGATTGCACTGTGAAATCAACGAAACCACGGGATTGGCACAGCGTCCGAAGTGAATGCCGATCATACATCCAACGGTGAATCTCACCCTGATTTCGGAACAGGCCTTCATCAAATGACTTCAATGCGTCCTTACCCATCAGTCGCCGTACAATCCAGCGCGTGAACTGCTTCTTCGCTTGTTTGAAGGAGGCTTTGATTCTTTCGCCAACGTTTGGGTTCTTTTGGGCTGGCCGATTCTGTTCGAAGTTCTGGCAGCGTGAGAATTCGTCACCGACGCGCGATTCCACAAACTCAGAATTACTGAGCTCGTCGCCTGCCATGTACTGCCCCATCCTGCCGCCGGAGTGGCTTCTCACCAATTGGTCCAACAACTCCAGTTTGATCCAGTCGTAATTCATGGCCGCCGTTTGGTCTCCATCCCATGCTTGACGATGGTTCTCCAAGTAAAGCGTCGCGATTTGTTCAAGGTTCGGGATCACGATCCGGAGGATACCCCCCGGTTTAAGGACGCGGTAACAGTCGTCCAGTAGACGTTCGCCATCAGCCGGGTCGAGGTGTTCTAAAACATGAGAATGGTAAACGGCATCGTATTGCTGGTCCTTGAACGGCAATCCTTTGGTGATGTCGTACTGTTGGACTCTTGGATCGGTTGACTCAAGATCGATGTTCGTCCACGCGTTGTGAAAACGCTGGCCACAACCAACGTTCAGCAAATTGGAGGGGGCGTTCGAATCGTTGAGTGAGTCTGACAAAGGTTCGCTTTTGGGGAGTAGGGGATCTTGTATTCGGTGTTTGTTGGTCGGTGGTTGATCAAGGAGCCTATTCGATTTTGATACCGATGCGTCCGGTGTAGTCGATTCGTTGTAGGAACATTTTGATGCCGTGTTGCGCGAAGTATTCATCGACGGCTCTGCGGCAGCCTTGCCAGTGGCCGTAGTCGTCGATAATCAGGACGCCTCCAACGGCAAGTTTTGGAAACAACACATCTAACTCGCAGAGTGTCGATTCGTACCAATCTGTATCAAGCCTAAGGATTGAAATCTGTTCCGGAGAGACCTCGGGAAGCGTGTCTTCTACTTTCCCTTTAACGTAGCGGATGTTCTCTTCAGGGTAACCGGTTTGCGCCATCGTTCGTTTGACGGTTTCCAATGAGCAACGGCACCAGATGCTGTCCGGGGCTTCGGAACTGCTGGCGGTATCGTTGGCGAGCAATTCGTCTGCAGACTGACCTCGCAAATCGACGTCGTTCTCCGAAGGGGCCGACATGCCATCGTAGGTGTCGTACAACCATAGTGTGCGGTTAGAGTGATTCAGATTCAGCAGCGTTCGCGCTGCCGCTGCAGTGCTGCCGCCCTTCCAGACGCCACACTCGACGATGTCGCCTGAGATGTTGTGTTTTGAAACGTATTCGGCTGAATCGCAGAACGCCAGAATGCGTTCCGGTGAAGTCATCGTTGCATCGGTGACTGCAGCAATGATTGCGCGCTGCTGTTCAGTCGAATCCGGCAGCTGATCGGCTAATGCCGGTACTGCAGCAGGCGTGTTAGACGCCGAACCGGAGCGGAATTTTTTGAATGGGCGCGTAAGAAGCTTCATTGTGCTGCCAAAGTTTTATTTGAATTAGTCTGTTGTAGTTACCAGATTCGCTAAAGTCGGTAAACGTCACTTGCCGGAGCATGACGGAATTGAAATCTGACACACAAGCTAGCATCATCCTAAGGGACTGTCTTGGTATGATGGGCATGCAGGGTTCAACCTTGCACATTTTTTCCAATTGGGATATCACCCCGCGATGCTTAAATCGCCAGAGACACCGATTTTGTTCTGTACATTTAACCGTCCTAGTCTGACGGAGAGAGTCTTTGCATCGATTCGGGAGCAACGACCAAAGACACTGTTTGTCAGCTGTGACGGACCGCGCGCTAACCATCGGGACGATTTCGCCAACGTATCGGCAGTGCGTTCGATTCTGGAAAACGTTGATTGGCCGTGTGAGGTTCACACGCGTTTCTCGGAAGAAAACTTGGGCTGTAAGCGCGCGATATCTTCGGCGATCGATTGGGCATTCGAGCACGCAGAGGAATTGATTATTCTTGAGGACGATTGTTTACCGGGGCCTTCTTTCTTTGGTTTTTGCCACGATTTGCTCGAGCGCTTGCGCGACGAACCGCGCGTAATGATGATCAGCGGGAACAATTTTCAGACGCAACCAACCTCATCCAACAGCTATTACTTTTCCCGTTGGCCTCACATTTGGGGATGGGCAACTTGGAAACGAGCTTGGAATTCGTTCGACGTGGATATCCATTCGTGGCCTCAACTGAAACAGAACGAGCAATTGAAGCCGCAGTTTCCGGATCCGGTTGAGTACGATCATTGGTGTCGGACCTTTGACGCCCAGCACGCCGGTCAGATCGACACTTGGGATTTTCCGTGGATGTATGCTGTGTGGGAAAATGATGGGCTGAGTGTTCTGCCGGAAAGAAACCTTGTCTCAAACATTGGATTCGGCAAAGAGGCGACACATACGTTGGATCCCGAATCTGTTTTGGCGGGACTACCGGCGCATGATATCGGGGAGATCATTCATCCTGATCGAATTGAGTTGAATTTGGCGGCTGACCGGTATACTTGGCAGTCTATTTTCTTGCCACACGTGAACGTAGAACCTCCCAAACCGGTTCGGCGACCACGCCGTCTGAGAAGGTTGTTCAATTGTCTGCTTGGTTCCGGAAAATAGAGCCAGATACAAACCGCAATTTCAGAGTACATCGATGCCAGACTTTCCAGAAAAAACATGTTCGATCGACAAGTTGTTGACGCATCCAAAATTGGTCGCTGCCGCGCTTGCCGGCGACAAAACTCAGCAACGCCGCGCCGGCGTTTACGCTTATCCCGGCGAGACGTTTGAGGTGGAGGGTGTGGCATTCGTGGTGTCGGATTTGCGACAAGAAGATTTGGGTGCCATGACAGAGGAGGACGCGTTGCGCGAGGGCTATCCTAACTTGGAAGTGTATAAGTCCCTCATTCTGCGAATGCATCCCGGCATGGAATGGGACACGGCCTTTCCGGTGTGGGTACACGAGTTTACTCGCGGGTAAGGGCGGCTAAACCTAAATCCAAAAACGTGGAAGTCTAGAACCACCGATAACTGCACGCTTAAATGTGTTTCTATCGGAGTCTATCAGTAGTTTCGTTCGTGCCCCCCGGTGCTGATATTGGGGGGGCTTGTTAAACTAACAGGATGTCATCTTCGCTGGAAAAACCTGTTTCCGTTTCGGTGCTCACCGAGGCGATTCGCTATTCGCTGAACAAAATGTTCAATGCCGTTTGGGTGGAAGGCGAAGTCTCAGGACTGTCGCGGCCTGCCTCCGGCCATGTGTACTTTACGCTTAAAGACAAAACGGCACAGCTGAACTCTATTCTCTGGCGGACCGAAGCCAATCGACTTCCGTTTGATCTAAAAGAAGGTCAGAAAGTGATCTGTGGCGGCTACATCGATCTGTATGCTCAGCGCGGCAACTATCAACTGATCGTGAAGAAGGTTCAGCCTATCGGCGTGGGGGCGTTGCAGTTAGCGTTTCAGCAACTCAAAGAGAAGCTATCGCGTGAGGGGCTGTTCGATCCGTCGGCGAAGAAAACACTTCCGCGCTATCCAAAAAACATCGCCGTCGTCACTAGCCCAACCGGTGCGGCGATTCGAGATTTTCAACAGGTCCTGACCCGCCGTTGGCCAATGACCAATGTGTTGGTGGTGCCAGTGCGCGTTCAGGGAGACGGTTCGGCGGGTGAGATAGCCGATGCGATTGATTCACTGCAAGCGATGCAAGGGGACATTGATGTGATTGTCGTCACACGCGGTGGCGGTAGTATCGAGGATCTTTGGAGCTTCAATGACGAAGGGGTTTGTCGGGCCGTTTTCGCCAGTAAAATTCCGGTGATCTCAGGCGTCGGCCATGAGATTGACGTGACGTTGTGTGATCTGGTCGCCGACGTGCGGGCGCTGACTCCCAGTGAAGCGGCTGAACGCTTGGTTCCCGATCGGGCGACGTTCGGCAAGCAACTTGCCAATGTGGAAGGGCGCATGCGGGGCGCGGTGGCTGCCAAGATTGAGACAGCGCAGCTTTTGTTAGATCGTTTCACTCATCATCGTCGGTTGACTCATCCGCTGGAGCCGATTGAGCGGCGGGCGATGGAGGTTGATCGGTGTGAGCAGCGCCTGCACGAGCAAATGAAACGTCTGATCGAATCACATGGACGGGAAGTCGCTCAGCTGGCCGAAAAACTTGAGCTGGTTAGTCCGCTGGGAATTGTCAAAAGAGGCTACAGCCTAACAACAAAACCGGGCGGTTCGGTTGTGCGATCGGTGACGCAAGTAGAGAGGGGAGATGTCATCGAGACCAGAGTGGCCGACGGAACCATTGTTTCGCGCGTTGAGTGACGGATTTCTGTGGCGACCATGAACTTTCAACATCCATTTTGTCTGAACTGCTATGACTGACACGCGCGACAACCCTCTTTCTCTGGAAGCGGCGCGGAAGTTGGACGCGCTCGATCCAATTGCGCCCTTCCGCGATCAATTCTGTCTGCCGGGCGTCGAGCAGGATCCTGAGATCTATTTCGTTGGAAACTCTCTTGGTCTGATGCCGAAGATTACCGCTGATTTTGTGCATCGTGAATTGGAGCAGTGGCAGACACTAGGCGTGCGTGGTCATTTTGAAGGCGAGTTTCCTTGGCTGCCCTATCACGAGTTTTTGGCTGATGAGATGGGGAAGTTGGTCGGTGGTGGCGCGCACGAGGTCGTGGTCATGAATGGCTTGACCGTCAACCTGCATATGATGATGGCCACTTTTTACAAACCCACGAAACGTCGTAAGAAGATCATGATCGAGCGTCATGCCTTCCCTTCGGACAGCTACGCCGTGTCGTCGCGTTTGCAGATGTCTGGTCTGGACCCGGAAGAAAATCTAATTGTGCTAGAGCCAGACGAGGGCGAGTTGTTTTCGTCGGCTCATGTTTGCGATACGATCCGCCAACACGCCGATACTCTTGCAATGGTGATTTTGCCAGGCGTGCAGTATTACACGGGGCAAGTATTGGCGATGAAAGAGATTACTGCCGCGGCACGTGAACATGGAATTGTGGTGGGGTTGGATTTGGCACATGCCGTGGGTAATGTCGAACTTGCCCTTCATGACTGGGACGTCGATTTCGCAGTCTGGTGCACTTACAAGTATCTCAACTCCGGCCCCGGTGCTGTGGCGGGCTGTTTCATTCACGAGCGTCATGCGCTCGATACTGAACTGAAGCGATTGGCTGGTTGGTGGGGGCAGGATAAGGCGACACGATTTGAGATGAAGGACCGGTTCAAGCCAATTCCGACTGCCGAGGGGTGGCAGTTGAGCAATCCGCCCATTCTGGCGATGGCTGCGGTTCGTGCCTCGTTGGGGGTGTTTGGCGCCGCTGGAGGGATGAGACCGCTGCGAGAGAAGTCATTGAAGTTGACCGGGTTGTTCGCGGATTTGCTTGAAGATCGGTTAGACGATGCCGTGAAAATCATCACACCATCAGATGCGTTGCATCGCGGTTGTCAGTTGTCGCTAGAGATTGCGGGCGGTGATGGGAGATCGATCTATCACGCGTTAGAGAAAAGTGGCGTCAGAACCGATTGGCGCGAACCGAACGTGATTCGTGCGGCGCCAGTGCCGCTGTACAATTCGTTCGAAGAAGTTTGGCGATTTGTCGATCGACTCTCAAAATTGATCTAGGCTTGGCGTTGGCAAGTCTATCGTTCCACAGTAGTCCGACGCGTGAGCGCCCTGCGTCCCGAATGGCACTTACTTCAGGTCTTCGACACTACCTTGCAGTAGCCGAAGTCGCCAGACTTTGGATGCGTTACCAGTAAAATTTCCTATCTCTGACACGATCGGTTACGATGAAGCGATCCAAACAACAGTTGGAAGTTAGTGACGACATTCTCAATTATGTGCCATTGGGTGCGTGCCTCACTTACACGTCGGGTTAGAAAATACACTCACAGAAACAGACGTCGAAAATGGCAGCAAACAAAAAACAGATCACCGTGGTTGGGGCCGGACTGACTGGGGCGCTGCTAGGGCTGCGGCTTGGCCAGCGTGGTTACAAGGTGGACTTGCTTGAACGCCGCCCGCAAGCGAGCGACAGCGCCGAAGACTCCGGACGTTCGATCAACCTTGCGCTATCACGCCGAGGCATCGACGCGCTGAAAATGGTAGGGGTGATGGACGAGGTTAAGCCCCTTTTGATTCCGATGAGGGGACGAAAGCTGCATCTTGAGGATGGGAGTGAGAAGTTTTCTCCCTACGGACAGCGCTCTGAAGAGGTTATCTACTCGATATCGCGGCGCGATTTGAATCGGCTGTTGGTCGCAAGAGCAATCGAGGCGCCCGATGTGAATATTGCATTCGAAAAGAAGTGTACTGCGATCGATTTTGAATCATCACAACTGACATTTGAAG
>CALKXO010000232.1 GCA_938003615.1 uncultured Pirellulaceae bacterium
TGCGCTGGACCGACGGAAATTACCTGTTTGACAGCCCAAAGCCCGACCTTCCCCTGTCGCCATCAAAAAACTCATCCAAAATTGGACCTTCCGGCAAACCGAAACTAGGTCAAGATAGGTTTACCGACAGACACTAAGCTAGACACTTTTGCAAGACGTCACAGCCGCGTTGCCCTGCAGCCCGCATTAGTGATCGTGTCCGTGGTCATTGTGACCGTGTTCGCCATGATCAGCGTCGAAATATTCGTGATGAGTAAAGTTTCCACTCATTGCTTTGCCATCAATGGTGACGCGCAACTTTCCTGTGGCACCTTCGGCTTCCAACAGTTCTAGCATCGTTGTACTGGATGCGGAGAATTTCGAACCATCGCCAGAGAGCTCATAAGATTCAGTTTTGCCGTCGGCCGTCAGAACGACGGTAACCGAAGTTTGATCTGTCTTAGCTTGCTTGAGATCCTTATCCAACATGTAGACCGTAACGGTGTCCGTCGAATGATCATCGGTCAGCTCGGCATGGTAGGTGTGGTCGTGGCTCAACTCGATAATGTGTCCGCCGTGAGGCCCTCCCGCAGCGTGTTGTTCTGCGTGGGCACCGTTTTCTTGATCATCATGTCCATGGTCATCGCCGTCGTGGTCGTGCCCATGTTCATCAGTCGCTGCGGGTGGACGCTTTTGAGGGGGAATTCCATCTCCACAGCCGGACAGGCCCAGTGCGATTGCCAACGCAATTATCAGAGAGAGTTTCTTGACGAGATTCATGATTGACTCGTTGTTAGTAGGTCAGTTGTTGTGGCCCAAATCGCTTGATTCGCGCATGCGTTTCGATGACGCAGATATAAACACGCAAATTGCCGCAAACCCAAATTACCAGCAGGCTAAAACCAGCCGCGCACAAAGAACCGCCTTGCCTTACACGCCGGGTTTTACAGAAATATGTTTCAGCTTCAAGAACCGCGAAACCGCGACTACGCTTCTTCGAACAGCGGCGTCGACAAGTAACGCTCGCCCAAACTACAAGCGATCGTTACGATGCGTTTCCCCTTGAACTCAGGACGCGCTGCAAGTTGAGCCGCAGCACACAGGTTGGCTCCACTGCTAATGCCGCCGACGATACCTTCCTCCTTGGCCAGCTTGCGCCCCCATTCAAATGCCTCTTCGCTTTCGACTTTTAGCACGCCATTGAGTAACGATGTGTCCAAGTTTTTGGGAACAAAACCGGCACCGATGCCTTGAATCTTGTGCTTGCCGGGATCTCCGCCGCTGATCACCGGCGACGTCGTTGGCTCAACGGCAAACGCTTGGAAGTCTGGGTTTTGCTTACGCATAAAACGTGTCACGCCCGTAATGGTTCCTCCCGTTCCAACGCCAGCAACAATCGCATCGATCTTATGACCACTGTCTTCCCAGATCTCTGGACCGGTGGTGGCTTCGTGGATCGCCGGGTTGGCCGGGTTTTCAAATTGCTGAGGCATCCATGCTTTGGGATCTGCGGCAACCAATTCCTCCGCGGTGCGAATCGAGCCCGGGATTCCTTCGGCGGCGGGCGTCAGTACAAGATTTGCGCCAAGTGCCTTGAGCAGCGACCGGCGCTCAACTGACATCGAATCGGGCATCGTCAAAGTCAGCTTGTATCCCTTGGCCGCACAGACAAATGCCAACGCGATTCCTGTGTTGCCGCTGGTAGGTTCGATGATGTGGGTGTCGGCATTGATTTTCCCATCGCGCTCGCCCGCTTCAATCATGGCGACTCCGATGCGGTCCTTGACGCTGTTGAGCGGTTGGAAAAATTCGCACTTCATGAAAACTTCGGCATGATCGGCTGGGATCAGCCGATTGATCTTGATCATGGGAGTGCTACCAATGGCAGCTGTTGCGTTGTCGAATACTTGACCTCGAGCCATGTTATTTCCTTGAGCGTTGAAGGGGGCGAAACGATAGAGACCGGGAAGGCGTTGGGAAAGTTGTTGACAGAAACAACAAGTTCCCGGTAACTTTACGGTCTGAATGGGGGTAGTGATTGTTGGTGTCACATAAAGCGCGTATAAACGGGACGTTTTCAATACCGCTACGTGACAGAGTTATTTTTCTTCGCTGGTTCGCAAAATGATTTCGAACACCAATTAGACTCTATTTCAATTCGCGATTCAATCACACACGGTGCGCTGGTGTCTCCAATAAGGGCGGTTTTTGCGACAATTTTTTTGTCCGTTTTATGCGGCGGGTGCCAACGGGCTGAATCGGTCGAATCTACTGCCGCATCAGATGTGAAGGCGGATGTGAAGGCGGATGTAAAGGCAGATGTGTCTACTCCCAAAAGAGCAGAGAGCGCGAGTATGGCCAAACCTAAGAATGAAAATGACAAAGGGTCGCGCGTCTCGTTGGTTTACTCTCCGAAGTATACGATCAAACTCGGCGGGCTGGAAAAACTGCATCCTTTCGACATTGCCAAATATGACAAGATCCATCGACAGCTTATTTCCGATGGCGTCATTGATGAGGAAGCGACGCTGGAGCCGTTGCCGCTTACCGATCAAGGTCTGTTGCTGGTGCATACCGCCGATTATCTTGAACGTCTAAAAGTACGAAAGAATATCGCGCACTATTTGGAAGCCGAAATGTTGCTGGCGGTTCCGCTTTCATTGGAGAAGCATGTGCTGCAACCGTTTCGCTTGGCGAGCGGCGGTACGTTGTTAGCGGCTCGACATGCGTTGGAAGACGGAATCGGCATCAACTTGGGCGGAGGGTACCATCATGCGAAACCCGATATAGGGGAGGGCTTTTGCGCTTACGCGGACGTCCCTGTTGCGATTCGCAAACTGCAAGGCGAGGAGCTGATTAAGAAGGCGCTTGTGATCGATGTTGATGTTCATCAAGGCAACGGAACAGCGCTCTGTCTGGCAGATGATGATTCGACGTTTACGTTTTCGATACACCAAGGCGATATCTATCCCATTCCCAAAGAGACCAGCGATCTGGATGTGGAAGTAAGGGCAGGGGACGGTGACGAACAATTCATCGCTACGATGGAGCAGCATTTGGATGACGTGTTTGCGCGTGCTGATGCAGACATTTGTTTCATCGTTGGAGGCTGCGATCCGCTGGCGGGTGATCCATTGGCCAGTCTCGAGATGACACACGAAGGAATCAAAAATCGGGACGCAATTCTGATCGCTAATTGCGTGAAGAGAAAAATACCGGTCGTACTGACGCTTTCTGGAGGATACAGTCAAGATGCATGGCGGGCGCAGTATTTAAGCGTTCGCAATTTGATTGAAACGTACGGAATGAAAAAATGATCAACGTCGGGATTGTCGGAGTCGGCTTTATGGGCTGGATTCACTATCTGGCCTACCTGAAGGTATCCGGAATTCGCGTCGGCGCAATCGTGTCGCGCGATGCGGCCAAACGCGCAGGTGACTGGACGTCGATCAAGGGGAATTTTGGTCCACCCGGACGACGGGTAGATCTTTCGGACGTAAAAGTATATGAAACGCTCGAAGAGATGCTCTCCGATTCGGACGTGGACGTGGTCGATTTGTGTTTGCCGCCGCAAATGCATCTGTCGGCCATCGAGAAAAGTTTCGCGGCGTCGAAACACGTCTTCTGTGAAAAACCACTGGCGCTATCGACGGTTGAGTGTGATCGTGCGATTGCGACCAGTGAAAAGACGCAACGTCATTTGATGGTCGGACACGTTCTGCCTTGGTTCGCAGAATTCCGGTTTGCGGTCGATGCGATTGAGTCTGGTAAGTATGGTCGTTTGACCGGTGGCGTTTTCAAACGCATCGTCTCCGATCCGCGATGGTTAGAGGATTACTGGGCTCGGCAAAAAGTTGGCGGCCCGCTGTTTGATCTACACGTCCATGACGCACATTTGATTCGGATTCTGTTCGGAATGCCAAGTCAATGTTTTTCATCCGGGCGGTTGCGAGACGGCGTCGCCGAATTCGCTCATTCGATTTTTCAATTCTCCGATCCAAATGTGACAGTCAGCAGCACCACCGGAGCGATCGACCAGCAGGGACGTCCATTTTGCCACGCGTATGAAATCTATTTGGAGAAAGCCACGCTTCAATTTGAAATGTCGGTTTACAGCGACGGCGTGGAAAAGATTGAAGCCAAGCTAATTGCTTCTGATGACGGAGAAGAAAACGCTTTGGTCCAACGGGCTGTGATTGAGGATGATGATCCGGTCGACGCATTTGTTACCGAAGTTCAAGAAGTGCGTGATTCGATCGTAAACGGGAAACCCTCAAACGTGCTCGATGGAACCCTCGCGCGCGACGCGGTTGCGATCTGCCAAGCTCAAGAGGCCTCAATCAAATCTCGGGCGGTGGTTGCAATTAGTTGAACATGCGAGTGTCGCGCAGTTACTAAACTTTAACGTGTGGCGCAAGGTTTTCGAAGCTTTGGTAATAGTGAAACAGTTTTCAAATATTTTGATGGATGCAGCAATGGCCGAAAATACGATTTCCCTTCATGAGGAAGAGATGCAAGAGCTTGCCGTTTTGGTAGCAGAGGCTTTGCAAGGTGGAGAAAGTCGTGAGCAAGTTGTTGCAGACCTAGCGAAAAATGGGCTTGGTGATTTAGCAGCCGAAGAATTCGTTACCTCAGTTGAATATCAGCTTTATCAGGTGGCTACACCCGTCAGCAATGGTGATGATGACAATAGTGGAATGGGATGGCTGATTTGGGTTGCCGTCGGCATTGGCGTCAAGGTGCTCAGCTGGTTATTCGAATAAGTCTGGAAGAGGACCTGCAAGTGCCGGATTTGCCTTTTGAAACGCTTTGGTTCACTTGGCATGCTTTGGGTCGCTTTGGACGTTTCGAGGCGCTAGACCGTCGATTCACTTTTTCCGCTGCTGTAACGCTTGGTTAAGGAAGTGCTTCACGGTGCGGCCTTTGATGGTGTGCTTCTTGACTAGCTCGTCGACGATCATTTTTAAGGCTGCCTCGTGATGAGACTGCTCAAGCAGATGTTCGACTTTGTCCAGCAACCGTCGTTCGAGCTTTTCCATTTGTCGCTCAGTCGCCGCGCGTTGGTTCATCAAATTCCGCGCCGAGCGTAGATCCAGCTTCGCGCTGGCTTGGCAATATTGACCGGTGAATTTTGATTCGGCGACCATGCCGGCCAGTAAAATTAGGACTTCGTCCTCCAACCAGTCATTGGTGGATTTGGAACGCCCCTTCTGAAACTTGACCGCTCCCAATCGAACGCCGCCAGTTTGAAGCTGGGCCGGGGAAACGGTGACTTTTTGAATTGGCCGTCCAACGATTGCTGCCACCAGCGCGTGGCCTGCTTCATGCCACGCGGTCGCTAATAGATCTGGAGCCGGCGAATTCTCGTTTTTAGCTGAGGCTTCGTCGTTCACTGGCGCGGCTCATTCACCGAGGAAAGTTTATCATTGATCTACGATGGTTTTTGGGTTGGCCGAGCCGATGGAACGCAATGGGGCAGCCTCCATCGATTCGGTCCCCCGTCGCCTCGGTCCGCGCGGAGGGAGGGTGGCCTGATAGAGGAAACGTTGAACAAACTAAAGTAAGCCTTGCCGCTCGATTAGTCCCATGGCAAAAACCGATTGATGTCCATCGCCACAACAAACAGCATTAGGCTGATGATCATTACGAATCCAACCAACATCAAAATATTCTGAACTGCCGGCGTTACTGGTCGCCGGAACAATCCTTCGTAAGCCAAGAACATCATGTGACCACCGTCGAGAACAGGAATCGGCAAAAAGTTTACCACTGCAAGGTTCGCACTTAGCAGTGTCAGAAAAAGCAGCAATCGCGATGGTCCTTGAGACGCTTCTGAGGTCGCCACGGCGGCGATCGTTCCCGGGCCGCCAAGGTTCTTTGGAGAAACCTGACCTGCGACTAGCTTCTGCAAAAACTGGAGGACGCGCGTACCGTCGTTGTATACCTGTTTAGCGCCAAGTGAGATCGCTTGCCCCCACGTCGGCGCGACAAAGTACTTTTCAAATTTCATCAGCGCGATGCCGCGTTTCTCCGAAAAGTATTTATCTGACGCGCGAGAGGGAATGTCGATTTCTTTCGAGCTACCATTGCGGTTGACCACAAATCGAACTTTTGTTCCCGGTTCAAGAAACTGGACACTCGTCTGTAGCTCCGGCATCGTCATCTTTTTGGCTTTGATGTTGAACACCTTGCCGTCAAGAATCTCGTTCTCTTCAGCTTCTTTTTGCTGGTCACTTAATAGGAATTCCATCGACTCGATTTCGTCGCCTGCCAACAATCCACTTTGCGCTGCCGGGCTACCCGGTTCAATGGATTCCACAACGTGCGAGTACTCAATGGCAACGCCCAACGCGTCGATGGCAATAGGCTGATTGTCGCCGGGATCGGAAATGACATTGGGAACCTTCGGTTGAACGGAAATGTTCTGTTCTTGACCATCACGGACAACGGTTAACTCAACGGTCTGGTCCGCTCTGGCTGCCATGATCATTTGACGATCAAAGATCAACAAATCACTGCGCGGCTGGCCATCAACTTTGGTGATCTCATCGCCAATTTGCAATCCAACCGACTCAGCCGGCGAGTACTTTTGAATCGCGGCAATCTTTCCCCAAGTCAGTCCAAAACCGAAGCGCCTAACCGGGTTGGGGGGAACGGTTGTGCTGAGAGTGGTGGTGTTATCGTCTTCGTCGGTGCGCTCGAGTGTAAACACGGCAGGTTTATCCGAGTCGCGTCCTAGCACACGTCGCATGTCGATGTCGGTTTCGATCTTCTCACCGTTGATCTCCACCATTTTGTCTTTGTATTGGAAGGCGGAATCTGCCAAGGCCGCCGCGGTACCCTCTAACGCCGCTTCCTTGCCCACAACCGGTTGAACGCGCGCCGCAACACCAAGAAACGGAATGTCCGGAAGTGCCCGTCGAATACCTTTCTTGGGAGTCAATTGAACCACCTCAGAATCCGACTCGCCGTAACGCACGACTTCGAACTCCATCGGTTTCTGATCGCCGTTGATGACGATCGAGTGAATCATGTCGCCTTGGGTGAAGTAATTGCCTTCGACTTGTTCGTCTCCAATTCGAACGATTTCGGCACCGGCCAAGTTGTTTTCCCAGCCGGCAGCGCCGCCGACGACGTTGCCTACTGAAGGCGGTGTGTACTTCACGCCCGATTTAAAGGCGATTGCGGCAAACAGAACTGCAAAGGCTAGATTGAAGATCACACCGGCGGAGATGATCGCCATGCGTTGAATAACGGATTTTGCAAGGAAGCTGCGTGGGTCCATTTTCTCACGATCGATCAAACCGGCCGACATGGCGTCGCCAACGTCCTCGCCGTCGGCCATCGAACGTTTGATTTCCTCTTCCATGTTGGCCGGGTTGTCGTCTTGGCCCAGCATTTTTACGTACCCGCCCAGCGGCAGGATCCCGATGCCGTACTCCGTCTCGCCCCATTGATATTTCAACAACGATTTAGGCACGATGACGCGGTCGCCGATCTTGATGTCAAACGCATCGAAGCCAACGTAGAATTTATCGCATTTCACACCACACGCCTTGGCGACTAGAAAGTGCCCCAGCTCATGAACGAAAATCACGGCGCCCAGCCCCATCATCATCTGGAATATGCTCCAGTAAGACGAAGGGGTAAGCCAAAAACTCTCTGCAATGATCAAGCAGCAATCCACTTGGAGATCTCCTCTCTAGCCCATCGATCGGCAGCAACAAGCTGCTCGAAAGAAGGGTGAGCTTCAAAGTTGTGATGTTCCAATACTTCCCGACAAGCCGTCACGATGTCGGTGAAAGATAGTTCTGATTTTAAAAACGCGTCCACGGCAGCTTCATTGGCTGCGTTGACGACGGCTCCCGAAGAACCGCCTTTTTCCGCCACCTCAAACCCCAGTCGTAGCGCTGGGAAGCGGTCGAAATCCGGTGGCATGAAATCCAGCTGGCATGCTTGGGACCAATCCATCGCAGGCGCAGGTCCCGGAACGCGCTCTGGCCACGTAAAAGCATACTGGATAGGCAGCCTCATGTCCGGCGGGCTAAGTTGAGCGATCGTGGATTGGTCCGTAAACGTCACCATCGAATGGACCAGCGACTGAGGATGGATGACGACTTCGATTTGGTCTGCGGTCAATCCAAAAAGCCATTTGGCTTCAATGATTTCCAATGCCTTGTTCATCATCGTCGCCGAATCGATGGAGATTTTTTTTCCCATCTCCCAGGTTGGATGATCCAAAGCTTGCGCGACCGTGACCGAAGACAGACTTTCTTTGGCCGCAGATCGAAACGGCCCGCCGCTGGCGGTGAGGATCACTTTTCCAATCTCTTTTTCCTGTCCGGCCTGCATCGCTTGGAAAATGGCGCTGTGTTCGCTGTCGACCGGGAGAATTTTGGTGCCGGACGCTTCTGCCAGTGACGTAATTAAATGTCCCGCGACCACCAGCGTCTCTTTGTTGGCCAATGCTAACTGTTTTCCGCATCGGACTGCCGCCATCGCGCTTTCTAGGCCCGCGAAACCTACAATCGCAGCTAGGACAATGTCTACTTCCGGAGCGCGCGCGATATCAATCAGACCCTGTCGGCCGGTCAATAGTTCGGTCGAAGGCCCGTCGTTGCCTTCGTCGGCGAAATCGGCAGAGGAGATGGAAGGGCTAATCGAGTCATCCGCCGCGACAACATAACGCGGCGAAAATTCTTTGGCCTGCTGTTTGAGCAGTTCCGTTTGGGACATGCCCGAAATTGCCCAAGCTTCGTAGCCGTCAAGATTTTTGATCACATTGAGCGCACTTTTCCCTACGCTTCCAGTGGAGCCGAGGATTGCGATGCGTTTTGGTGATACCATGAATTTGCATTACGGGTGGTAGCGATTGAGCCATCGACTGTTTCGATAATTCAACATGTGTGCGAAAAAGGACTCAAATTGCCCATCTGAACACGCTGGCAGTCAAATTAGCCCGATGACAGCCAAGCGTAATTCACTAAAATGAAGGCGGGAGCCTAAAAGCCAGCGTTTCCAAGAGTCGGCATTCTAAATCCCGGCTCAAATGGCCACAAGACGAACCCGCAAGGACGCATTTGCTCACGATTCCGCTCGATTTCATCGCTCAAGCCCTCTCCTGCCACCGGTCTTATGGTTTGGTTCGGCTCGATGGCACCGGATATGCTTCCCAATTACCACGGACCATCCAAGAATGGTCGTTCCCATCTAAAAAGTTCGATTCGCACTAGGCGCCCTAATGGACAACGATAAAAAACCAAATTCGGAACCAAGAAATTCATCAACCGTGTGGGTCGCTCTACTGCTGTTGGGCGTCGTGGCCATGTGCCTGTTCTTGATCCTGTCGCAGTCCAGCCATGAGCTGACGTACCCCGAATTTGAGCAACTGATCGCCAATTCGACCAAAGCGGAAGGGGCGGAAGGGGCGGAAGGGACTGCATCTGCAGGAAAACTGATTGCCGGTGGTAAAAAGAAATACGTTTTCAGCGACTTGCGCGATGTCGTGATCGGACCGAATCAAATCGAAGCGATGGCGTTGATCTACGAGAAGGGCAAAGAGGGCATGCCATCCGCCCAAGAGCCCAAAATGTTCACCGTCAACAAAGACTCGTCCGACGAAACGAACAAGCGCTTGCACACTCTGTTGGAAGGTTCCAACATTAAATGGGAATTCAGCACTGGTCCGACGTTTCTGGAAAAGTACGGCATGATGCTGTCCTTGATGTGTTTGATGTTAGTTTTCTTCTGGTACATGATACGGCGACTTGGTGGAGCTGGCGGACCGATGCAGTTCGGTCGCTCGCGCGGTCGCTTGTATGCCGAAGAGGATCTGGGCGTCAGTTTTTCAGACGTTGCCGGTATCGACGAAGCGGTAGAAGAAGTCAAAGAAGTCGTCGACTTTTTGAACAACGCTGAAAAATATCAAAAGCTGGGCGGCAAAATTCCGTGCGGCGTGCTACTTGTTGGCCCTCCGGGAACGGGGAAGACGCTGCTGGCCAAAGCGATTGCTGGCGAAGCGGGCGTGCCATTTTTCAGCCTTTCCGGAAGTGACTTTGTCGAGATGTTTGTCGGTGTCGGTGCAGCACGAGTGCGAGACATGTTCCAACAAGCCGAAGCCAAAGCCCCCTGCATTATTTTTATTGACGAATTGGATGCGCTGGGAAAAACACGCGGCAACGGAGCCCCCGGTGGCCACGACGAACGCGAACAAACGCTTAATGCGTTGCTGGTTGAAATGGACGGCTTCGCCTCCAACAGCGGCGTGATCGTGATGGCCGCCACCAACCGGCCTGAAACACTTGACCAAGCTTTGATGAGACCCGGACGTTTCGATCGTCACGTGTTGGTTGACCGTCCCGACGTACGTGGGCGCGAAGAAATTCTCAAAGTCCACGTCAAGAATGTGAAACTCGACCCTAATGTCGAACTGGAAAAAATCGCTGCCATCAGCCCCGGTTTCGCTGGTGCCGAACTGGCGAATCTCGTCAACGAGGCGGCGTTGCTTGCTGCCCGACTGGGGCAGTCAGCGGTTGTCATGGACAACTTCAACGAAGCGGTCGAACGCGTCACCGCCGGGCTTGAGAAGAAACAACGTGTCATGTCCCCCGAAGAAAAACAGCGCGTCGCCTATCACGAGGCTGGGCATGCTTTGGTTGCGTTTGTACTGCCCAACACGGATCCGGTGCACAAGGTTTCAATCATTCCTCGTGGCTTGGCCGCATTGGGTTACACCATGCAGCGACCAACCAAAGATAAATTCTTAATGACCAAAAGCGAACTCGAAAGTGAGCTGCAAATTCTGCTGGCCGGTACGTTGGCCGAGGAATTGATCTACACGGATATCTCGACCGGAGCGTCTAACGATCTCGAGCGCGCCACGGATATTTCTCGTTCGATGGTCATGCAGTACGGCATGAGCGAGTTGGGACGGGTGAACTTCAAACAGGATCGCAGCAGTCCTTTTTTGGCCGGGTCATCAGGTGCTCTTTCTAGCCGCATGTATAGCGAAGAGACAGCACGTGAGATTGATACTGCAGTCAACAGCATCATCAACGAAGCGTTAGAGCGTGTGCGTAAGATCTTGCGAGAGCGTAAAGCGGCTTTGGTAGCACTGACGGATCGTTTGATTGAGATTGAATCGGTCGACAGTGTTGAATTGAAAAAGATCATCGACGATAACTCGCCCGGCCCGCTGCTGGTTCCGGGCACTGATTCAGCCCCCATTCGTCCTGTCATCAATCACGACGAGGAAGAAAAAGACGAAGCGGCTTCTGGGTTGTAGGCCTTTCAAAAGATTGTTCCGATGGGTGGCTAGGATGTCAATTTAATACGGCTGATCTACCTTCAAAGTGAGTATCCGCCGGCCTCGTCAAAAGTCTTGCACGATGCCAATGGCTACAGGCCACGTCGTTTTTTCTCGTCAACGTAGGCCTTCAGCAACGTGCGAATGCGATGGGATTTCTCATCTTTTCTACGGCATTCGTTTTCGAGTCCCTTTCGCTTTCCTTCATCTTGCGGCCCGCACTTGAGTATCGCCTTCCCAAGATGTGCAGATTCGGCTTCTAAATCTAGAGCTTCACTGTCACCGAACTGAACTAGTTGCGTGAGATCATCGTCCGTCAGCCACTTATGGTCGTCGAATCCCATACTGGCGAAAACTCGGAATAATCGAACGTGAAGATCATTTCGAAATTCTGTCGAAAGCGAGGCAACCCTTCGCTGAATCATAAAACCGACGTCGTCTGGGCGCTGAATAGCATGGATCGCGTTCAGTTGTGCATACCAACGTCCATCACCTAGTGCTGGCCACTGCCCCAGATAGAACTGGTCTGTCGCTTGATCGCCGTCACGTATTGCTTGCAGCCATCGCCGCATGTCATCAAAAGTATCAACTTCCGCAGGGATATTGAAAGAATTTCCAGATGAAGCGTACACGGGCGCTACCAGTATCTGAGGGCTCCGAATCAGATTGCACGGTCGTGAAAGAAGTATTACTGGCAATTCGCCAATAGAAGCCGGTTGCGCATCGCTCCACCAAGTTTGACTTCGGAATAACGATATAGGTTTCAGGATATCACCCTACCTCAACTCGCCTTCGACTGGTTCAATCAGAATTGGCATTATTTTGTCCATAAAACTTTGCAACGCCACGCCTTGCCTTAACGTTGGCCGAATGATGAGACTCTAAATCGAATTCAGGCTGGTGAAGTGTAATTGCTGCGGCTGCATTTTCGACAGCAAGAGACACATGACACGGATCAAATGTTTCACCTGACAGCGCACGTCCACTGCCAATTACGAGCGCGGTGGACAAGACAGCACTCTGAACACTTTGTTGCCCACAATCGTAGACTTTCACCAAGTATTCAAATGGTGATCCGTGTTTGACGTCTTCTGGCCACGTTGATGCATCGTGGGTCGTTGCAGGACAAATAGAATAGTTCATCTGGACTCAACTCCACTCATGTCAAAAATTCGTTCAACCTCTTCGGCCGCCATTTTCCATCGCTCAAGATGCGCCTTGACATCATCGATTTCTGCCGTGTCCGCGTGAAAATTGAATGCGACATTTAGCATTTCGCTATCCTTGTACGCTGCTGGTTTTACTTCCATGTTCAACTTACCACTCTGGAATGTTTTGGAATAATATGCCCCAAACCTAGCGTCATCATTATCGAACGAACTTGCAAATCGCCCAGACGGCATGCCCAAGATATCACGCGACTCTGACCCTAGATCTTCCTCGTTCTCAATATGAAGGTGTCCCGTAAAATTAAGACCAACGCCTGTCACTTTTACTTTGTCCGGCAATCGTTCGGAAATTCGTACGATCTTTTCTAAGGTGAATTCAGAAAGCTTTGCAGCAAGATGAAATTGAATTTGATTTTGAAATGCAGTGAATTCGAGTGATTTGTTACTTTTGACATGAACGACAGCATCGCTGAAAACGCAGCCTGATGCAAAATCTCCTTCCGAGAGAATCTCATTTTTTAACATCCATAGCTGCCCCACGCGAGTCGGTAAGAGACGCGGTGCAGAAAGGACAATTGTTCGCTGAACTATATGCTTGTACATACGATAATTATACGTCGATTTGAACGGTTGGGTTCGATGTCCACAATTAGAATCGTCATCATTTCTAGCAAATTCTTGCCTCAAAATGAGATTTGAAGACCATAGCGAATAGGATCATAGCGAATAAGTTCTTCTCTTGCGATGGCGAACGTCGGGTAACAAACAAGCAGGTTTTCCAGCCTTTGAGCCATCAAGTCGATTGTGTGGGGGCTTGATTTGGATTACCCAAGTACAGAATGGAGTTTGCCATCGCGTTACGGTCTTGCTTCTGATGGAATCGGAATTTTTTGGATTTGAGTTGCTATACTCATACTATCTTAGGAAATTTCCATGTCCCGAACCAGAAGAATGTTTGATTCATCGCAAAAAGCCAATGCCGTCCGTCGTCATTTAAAGGATG
>CALKXO010000233.1 GCA_938003615.1 uncultured Pirellulaceae bacterium
GCCGAAGATCTTATTGCCTGCCTACCAGAGCTGAATGAAATTTGGGCGCAACGTCTTCAGCAACGTCTGCGCGTTGGCGTTGGCATTCACACTGGCGTCGCCCAGGTTGGTAATTCTGGCAGTACAACACGATTGAAGTACGGGCCCAGCGGATCGACCGTTAATATTGCCAGCCGGCTTGAAGCGGCAACCAAAGGCGTTGGACTCCCGATTCTCGTTTCAGAAACAGTCGCTGAACAAGTTAAAGAGTTTTACGTTGGTAGACGAGTCTGTCAGACGGCGCTGGCAGGCATCAGCGCGCCAATGAATGTCTATGAATTGTTCCCACGGCCCGTCTCGGCAGGCATGGTCGAGCAAATCGAAAAGTATGACCGCTGTTTAACGTTGTATGAAGAGAGCAAGTTCATCGACGCGATCACACAGTTGTGTGAATTGAATCTCGATATGTCAGATCAAGTGACGGAGTTTTTGCTTGAGCAGGCGATGAACAAATCAAAGCATACGGTCGATCGACGAAAGAAGGGCAACTCAAAAACAACCATCACAGCGCTAACGCGACAGGCACAAGCATCCACGTAGGCTCTTTTTTCAACCGAATCTACCTTGCACAAGTGTCACCGATGTTGCGCAGCATCTCGAAGGTATAGATCCCGGCGCTATGGCCATCGGAGAAGTGAATGTTGTAGGCGTAGTTTCCTACCGGATGCATCTTTTCAATGGTCAACGGACGCGCCTCGGCCGCGGACAAAATAGGCAGACCGACCGGTTTCTCCGGAGGATTGACGCGTTTCTCATTGCAGCCCGCACACTGGCAACGGTCGCGCAGAACGCGAAACGGGATCGTGGCCTCGGCTTTGTCGCTCCAAGTGATCACCAATTCGCGGTTGTCGGTGGTTTGTAGATTGGTTGGGTGCATGAAGCGTCTGTATTTCAAGGTCGTCGAGAGAAATCAATCTTCATCCTATGACACTTCGCCCCTTAGATCAACAAAGCGCTTTCCCTTTGCTTCAAATCGCGGCAACTCTCCGTCGGCCACTTGCAAAACTTCAACCCGCAGGCCAAGCCGCGTGCTGAGCAGTTGCGAGGCCGCGTCAGCGATCTTCCCGGTTGCCTCTAACTCGATTTTCAACTGGTCCATCTCACCCGATTTTGTCGCAGTCATTCGATACTCCACAATCTCAGGAAGCTCTCGCAAGATCGATTCAACAGAAGTAGGAAATACATTGACTCCGCGTATGATCATCATGTCATCCGTCCGGCCAAGGACTCCACCATCGAGAAATAGAAATTGAGATCTTTCATCATCGGTATCATTGATCACCGGCCGAACCAAATCTCCAGTGCGATAACGAATCACAGGACTGCCATCGCGACCAAGCGTCGTTAATACCAATTCCGCCAAACCATCCCACACACCATCCCCCCGCACACCATCATCTCTAGCGGACGAGCCTGCTGTTCGAGACCGAAGGGGCACCGACTCGAAGGGAATCAACTGACCGTCGTGAATCGAAATCAGCTCCGGCAAGAAACTAATCTCGTTGACGTAGATGCCTGTTCCCTTTTTATCAGCGAACCCCCACGGGCCAATTTCACTGGCTCCACTGTGGTCTACAATGTCCGCTTTCCAAGCAGACTCGATTTTTTTTCTGGTCGCCGGAATCGAACCGCCCGGTTCTCCCGCGACAATCAATTTTCTGACCGAACTATTTCCGATAGCAATGCCATGCTGCGCGGCAACTTCGGCCATGTGCAGCGCGTAGCTGGGCGTACAGAAAACAACCGTTGCTGAAGCGGTCTGGATTAGATCCAACCGCGCCAAGGTTGTCATCGCACCGGTTGGAATCACCAATGCTCCGCGCGCGGCCGCTGCATCAAAGGCGCTCCAAAACCCAATAAATGGGCCGAAGCTAAACGCCATTACAGCTCGATCGATCTCCGTCACTTCTGCCACATCCAACACGAACTGCCAGCCCTCAATCCACCATTGCCAATCCTCAGCCGTATCCAGAACCACCATTGGATGACCATGCGTACCCGATGTGCGATGAAATCTGACGTACTGGTCCACCGGCCAAGTCAAATTCGCTGCAAATGGACTCGTCCCGTCACCCACGAGATCAGCCTTGGTGGTTAGTGGCAGTTTCGCCAATTCTGCGCGGTTGCGCGCGAACACACTCGATCCGGTTTCTTTCAATAACCCGGCATCGGTAAATTTCTTCCGATACAATCCGTTCTCAGGAACAACTCGGGCCAGCGTCTTCTGCAGGCGAGCAAATTGCTCTGCAGTCAGTGCTTCACTAGCCATCGCGCGCTGTTCTGCGCGACGGCTCATGTCGATGATTGGTGGATCAGTCATTTCACCATCTTAGATCCCGCCTCGACGACCGTAAACATGCTTGTGCCGGGCCGTGCCAATTCTATTTGTGAACCGTCTCACAGCCTCAATCGGGTGCGCGATGACTATCGACAATTCTCGAAAAGAAAAGTAAAGCCAGAAGATTGGACGAGTCAAATGCAAGGAACAGGACGAGGTTGGGCAAAATTCTACATTTGGGTTATTCAATGAGCACAAGTCACTCAATAAGTACAGGACAAGTTTACGCGGGAACTCTGATCAGTGGCGAATCGGTGGTCAACATCGCAGGCGACGTGGACCGAGAAATCTGTGAGTTCGCTTTTGAGAGGCTGGAAGAATTCCTCAGTCAGGGTGTGAAGCGGATCGTCTTCGATTGCTCGAACGTTCTCAATCTGCCGCCTTGGTGGTTTGACGATCAGGTTCGCGCACGTAGACTCACACCAGATCAATTTAGCCGCATCACTTTTCGCCGACGCCACCAGCAAGAATCGATTAAAGCCGATTTGCTCACAACCGATTCGCTCAACGTGGAATGGATCTAACAGGACGCGGAACTGGCAACAGGCCACATTAGGTCACAATAGGCCACGATAGGCAATATTGAACTGACTTACAGGGCCAAGGCATGATGGTACAATCGGCGTTTGACATCCCCTTTGTTTCCAACAGCCGCCATGCCATTCTCTGCTCAACACATCAAAGCCGCGCGTCTGCATTTGCAGAAAAACGATCCCGTAATGAAGCGTCTACTTAAACGTGTCGGCCCTTTCACCGGAAAAACGACCCGCCATCGATTTAGCACGCTCGTTAAATCAATCGTTTCCCAACAGATTTCAACGGTTGCCGCCAGAACGATTCAGGGACGGCTAAGCGATCTGGTTAATGCTCAAGCGCAAGGAAACTTTAAAGTCGAACCCGAAGATCTGGCGAAGTTTTCAGTAGAACAATTGCGGGAAGCTGGCGTCTCAAAACAAAAAGCAACCTACATGTTGGACCTTGCTGCCAAAGTCAACGATCAGACGGTCGATCTAGCGCGCATCCATCGATTGGATGATGAAGATGCCATCGCCGTCTTGACGAAGGTCAAGGGCATCGGACGCTGGACCGCTCAAATGTTTTTGATGTTTTGTTTGGGGAGAATGGACATCCTGCCCGTCGATGATCTTGGGATCAAAAACGCGATCGCAAGCGCCTATCAATTGGAAGAAATCCCAGACAGAGAAACCATCCAAACGATTGCCCAGCCATGGCGGCCCTACGCATCGGTTGCCAGTTGGTATCTCTGGAGAAGCACCGAACTCTAGTCAGCTAGTTTCTACGCCAGCCCACAAAAAACACCACTGTCAAATCCGACAGTGGCATTATTACGTCGGGGTTCAGATCAGTGGTTCAATTAAGCGTTAAACTGCGTGGGGTTGAAACTAGCAGAAGCCATTGGTCGCGCGGGTGTTCCCGCGACCAACAGCGCGATGTGCAGGTCTCCTGTAAGTGTTCCGACTGCAATCTTCACCGCTCGAGTTTCGCGCAATGGGCGGGCCATGTAAAACACTGGCGGTTGCGAAACCGGGGAAGGAAGAATTTATGGCGGGATCCATGAAACGAAAACGTCGTAAGAAGCTAAACCTAGGTTGGGAGCAATTACAGTCGGAACAAGATCTTTCCGATGGCGACGTATCGCTGGCCCGTTCGATGGAATTCACCTTGGACAAACTTAAGGAGAAGAGGTCGCATGCCGAATTCGCAGAACTAACGTCGCAACAAATGATCCGTCAACTTCACGCCAAACATCAGTAACAACTTTCCGAGCGACGGACTGCCATCGCTGCTGGAACACGGAAGCCTAAAGTAAAGAAGTCGAAGTCGAAGTCGAAAAAACTCAAGCACGATCCTGCTTGGGTGAAGGCCAAGAAACTATGCCGCTTAAATCAGGACGACATTCAAAAAGCCAAAGAATTGGGTTTGACCCCCTAAGCTAGTGTCTGTCGGTAAACCTATCTTGACCTAGTTTCGGTTTGCCGGAAGGTCCAATTTTGGATGAGTTTTTTGATGGCGACAGGGGAAGGTCGGGCTTTGGGCTGTCAAACAGGTAATTTCCGTCGGTCCAGCGC
>CALKXO010000234.1 GCA_938003615.1 uncultured Pirellulaceae bacterium
GCGTGTCGCCCGCCTGACTTCCGAGTTTGGCCCAAGGCGAAAAACCTGAGCATGTCAGCGAGTCCTGATGCGTCAGATTTAGCTGTTTTTTATCCAGACAACTCGAACTCAAAATTCCAGTTCACGCTGAACCAAGACACAATAACTAGCCTTGATCGGTTGCGATCAAAAACCATTGTCGGCATCATGGCTATCGTTCCGTCCCGTAGGTTCCAAAACGGAAATCCTCGACGACTGGCACCACGCGCTCTCTTTGGATTACGGACTCCAGTCTTGCGATGACTTCAGGATGTTGTTTGGCAACATTGTTCTGTTCCGAAAGGTCGGAATCAAGATTGTATAGCTCTATCCTTGCCTCTGGATTCTTTCCCACTTTTCGTTTAACACCTTTCCAGTTCCCCACACGCACGGCAATTTGACCACCGTACCCGGCGAAATCCCAAAGCAGGAAATCGTGTTTCTTCTGCGCCGCGCTATTGCCGGTCAACTCAGACAAAACGCTGATACCGTCGGTGTTGCTAGGGGACTCGGCGCCGGCAACCTCCATCAGCGTTGGCAAAATATCGTAATGGGCTCCGATAAGATCCGATTTGGCGCCAGGAGGAATTTTTGCGGGCCAACGGGCAATGAACGGAACGCGTAGTCCACCTTCATAGACGGAGCCTTTAAAATCACGCAGTTGGCCAACGCTGTCGAAGAACTCAGTATCTACCTGATTGAGCGCGGTCGGCCCGTTGTCGGAGGTGAAGATGACAATCGTGTTGTCATCGATTCCTTTCTCTTTGAGCAACTTAAACAGGCGTCCCATCTGTTTGTCCACAAACGAGATCATCGCGGCATAGCAAGCGCGTGGCGTGGGGTGCGGCAAATACCGTTTCCCGTTGTAGGGAGTTTCGTCCCAAGCGCCGATGTAGGCGTCGATGTCCTCCTGCGGCGCCTGCAACGCAAGGTGCGGAAGAACAGTGGGGTAATAAGCGAAGAACGGGCCTCCGTGGTTTTCCTCGACAAACTTCAGCATCTCGTCGGCGATCAACTGCGGAGCAAATTTGTCACCGGTCAGGCCGCGCGTGTTGCCCTCAAGAAATTCAGGTTTGTTGTCACGGTGTAGGTAGTTGGGATATAGGTTGTGTGCGTTTCGTTGGCAGTTGTAACCGTAGAAACGATCAAACCCCTGCTTCAGCGGATCGCCTGCCGTTGCAGCACCGCCAAGTCCCCATTTCCCGAAACAACCGGTCGTGTAACCCTTGGACTTGAGCAGTTCCGCAATGGTCGTTTCTTCTTCGGCAAGCGGATACTGACCACCATAGATCGTCACTCCATTGACTTCACGTTGGAGTTCTTTCATCTCGTGGTTGCTGCGAATGTAGGCGTGACCCGCGTGCTTCCCCGTCATCAGGTTGCATCTTGCGGGAGCACATACTGGAGCGCCGGCGTAAAACTGATTGAAACGCATGCCCTCCGCTGCCATCTGATCGATATTAGGTGTACGGATTTTTGTTTGCCCGTAACAACCAAGCTCCTTCCATCCTAAATCATCGGCCATCACTAAAATGATGTTCGGTGGTGTCGCCCAAGTAAACGATAGGGCAGAATTCAAGGCCACCATCATGAAACAGAAGGTAATCAAACGTCGAAAATTACTCATTTTTGAGAAGCCTTGAGTTAGATTTGCGAGATTTTATGTTGTCGAGGTCGTTGTCCAAGATCTCTACCAGTTTTGAATTAAGCCGCCTTTTAAACCAAGTTACGACAGGATGCGACAGGAGAGTATTCTGGATTTTGTGACAAATTCGTGTATTGCTTCAGAGCCTTCTTTATAGCACAGAGTTACGTACCCTGTTGGCCGTCCTTGCCCGCTGCCCTCCACTCCGGTCCCTGACTGTTGAACCTTTCCACCCATGAAGACTCGTCGTCTATGCCATCAACACCTAGCTCAATATCGCCGGGTAGGTCAAAATGTTTCGAGACTCTACTTGAGCGGCTTATGCGATTCATCCATGAGGCGTTTCATTCTTTGGACGACTTCGGGGTTCTGGTTGGCAAGGTTATTCTCTTCTCCCAGATCACTTTTCAGGTTGTACAGCTCGATCGGAAAGAACTTCTTGCCTTTGTTCGTTTCAGATCGCTGCACTGCTTTCCAATCTCCGGTTCGCAACGAACGAATGCTGTATGGCTTTGCACCGCGCTCAATGAATTCAAAATAGATCGCTTGATGTGTCTGTTGCGTCTCCTGATCTCCGATAAGCGTCGGAACCAGTGAGATGCCATCGCACTGTTTTGGGATCGCTTGACCGGTCAGTTCGGCCAGCGTAGGTAATACGTCCCAGAATGCACTGATATGCGAGCTGGTTGTTCCCGGATTGATTTGTCCCGGCCAGCGAACGATCAACGGCGTGCGGATACCACCTTCGTACAGATCGCGCTTGCCACCGCGTAGCGGCCCGTTTGAATCCCAGAACTTCGGATCATGGCCTCCTTCGTGATGGGTTCCATTGTCGCTGGAAAACAGCACGATCGTGTTCTCATCGACCCCGAGTTCAACCAGCAGCTTTAGTAGGTCGCCGACTTGATTGTCGAGATTTTCCATCATTGCGGCAAAGCCAGCGATGGGGTTCTGAACCTCCCGTACATACTCTCCCTTACTGATGGTGTATTTGCCAATCGTGTCGTCGAACTGGGGATAAGCCTTCCTCCATTTTTGATGCAGCGCTTCCGGGGCGTGCATCGCAGCATGTGGAACGGCCGTCGGAATGTAGCAGAAGAAAGGTTTCCCCTCATCGGTGCTGGCCTTAATAAAGTCAAATGCATCCTGCATGATCAGGTCATGAACAAAAGTTCCATCTTCCAAAGGCTCCTCTTTGCCGTCGCGTATAATTGTCGGTGGATAATAGGTGTGCGCGAGACGTTGGCTTAGCCAGCCTGTGTAATGATCAAATCCATGCGTGAGCGGATTGGGAGCGCCCTTGAGAATCGTTTCGCCAAGTCCCCATTTGCCGAACGCGCCG
>CALKXO010000235.1 GCA_938003615.1 uncultured Pirellulaceae bacterium
GGATCTGCTCTCGGGCCTCTATGCGCAGTTGGACGAAGTCGACACACAACTTCGCCGTTGGCTCAGCGTGCAAAATGATGTCCAGCAACAACGCATTCGCCTGAAGGACGAAATGCTGTTGTGGAATCAAATGACGCTGGATTCCGAATCGCACCCCTATCACAAAGCGCGAGAGATTTTGTTGGAGCTTGAGCGGAAGGTCGACCACGCGCAATCACACACCGTCCAATGGCTGGAGTCGCATGGGCCGGTAGACTCACAGCAAGCCGCTACTTTTGTGGGGGATGTCTGCAATGGGATGCGCGACGATCTGTACAGCCTGTGCAATGAACTTTCTCAACAGTATAAGCACATCCGCCACAAGTCGGCAGCTACAGAACTCAAACAGCTGCGGCGTTGCTACGAGGAGATGGGTGAAAATACGCAACGTTTGGCCAACCGGCGAGATTCCGTGTTGAGCGAAATTAGAAGACACGATCCCGCCGGCGCGGACGTGATCTCACGTGCTGAAACGGATTTCTGCAACTGTGCTCACCATGAAGGCTACTTGCGAGCCCGACAGCGGTTTGCCGGCCAGATTGCTCCTGCGACCGTTAGTCAGACGATCGCTCCAGATGTAACTGCCGAGCGAAATCAGGTCATCAGGTTGGAAGCTCAACGCGCGGACATTCATCGTCAAGCTTCAAACTACGCGGCAGAACTATCGCGCATGCAGGCCCAAGAGCTGTCCCTGCGTAATCAGCGGCAGGCAACAATTGACTCGGTGGAAACAGCGCATCTAACATCTCAGTTACGAACGGCGGAATCCGACATCCAGCAAATGCAGAGTCGTTGTGATGCGTTGGAGCAGGAACTGCAACGGATTCCAGTATCGGCCCCCGTTGTGCCAAGTCCTATTTTGATCAGTGCCGCCAAATTGCTCCAGCGTCTTACCGATGGCGAATTGACAAGTGTGTGGTTGGATGCCGTTCCGCCAGCTACTGGATCTGTTGATCTTCAGGTGCGTGATCGGTACGGGAAGGTCTTCAATTCATCTGCGCTCAATCCGTCATCGCGGAACTTGACCCGAATTAGCCTCGTTTTGGCAGCTAAACAGCAACTGGCGAACGCGGGTGTGGAGGCGCCATTGATTTTGGACGAACCGTTTAACACTATCGAAAATGACCGGATCGGCAACACGCTCGATGTGCTGTCTGATTTCTCAAACGGTGGTCAACACCAAGTGCTGCTGATGACACAACACCGATTTCTTATTGACCGAATTAACAATGCCAAGTGGTTTGATATTGAAAATCGCTTTGTCGCACCTCGCGCTGAACCACCGGTCGCATCTCCAGTTGTGGCGTTGCCCGCTGCAGTTCCTACCTATCAAACGCCAGTACCACTGCCCCCTCGGTCAATGCCAGCACTGCATTCGGTTCCGGCGACCACACTGCCGCCAGTTCCTGCGTCAAACGGAGCGTGGCCGGTGAAATCCGCTGGTGTTGCCAATCGGGCGGTGACTAGTATCGGCGCTGACCAAATCGGCGATCGATTGGAATACGCGGTCAGCTACAACGAAGATTCTCATCTCTCCGATGTTCCCATTTTTGATTCGATTCAATTAAGAACGCTTGAGAGCTCTGGCGTGGTATCGGTGGCTCATTTTCTTGCCTTCGTCACTTCTGAGATTCCTCGCCAGTGGGTCGAGGTTGGTTTGAATCAAGCCGTCGTAGAGAATTTACAAGCTGAGATCTGGCTGTTGACTTGTGTGCCGGCACTTCGTCCCACCGACGCCCATGTGTTGGTCGCGTGTGGAATTACCGAACCGCAGCACTTGGAGACTTCCGACGCACAAGCACTGTTCGAGCGCATCGAGCGATACTTGAACGCTCATGAGAATGGGCAGACGAACTTTGAACGTATCTCTCTGTCGCGTATTTCGGATTGGCATCGCGGGCTGAGCCGGACGCGCAGTCGCTGGCAGAGCGGTCGACGGTCAAGTCGTCGGTCTGCGTCAAATGGAAACTTTTCCGCTGATCGCAACACGCAACACACGCAACACACGCAACACACGCAGCTGTCCGGGGGTTCGTCCACTTCTGGCCTGCACATTAGAAAATTTACGCCCGATTCAGATCACGACGGACGCGACAACGACTTCAGCCGATCTAGGCGGAATGACTCTGAGCGGAATGACGAGAGGCGCTCACGTCGCTCGAGTCACACAAACGAAAACCAACAGCCACGTGTGGCAGCCTTCGACATGCCCAACAGCAACGGCGAACTAGAACGACAGTCGGACTACCGCAACTACGACGGGAATCGCGATCGTTCTGGTGGAAGTTCTTCAAGGCGACGCGATGGACGGTCAGAGCGTGAGCCACGCGACTTGCGTTCACCTCGTATACAGACCCCCACCCCTGAACGTGTCCGTCGTGCCATTCCCGCTCTCGCGCCAGCCGAGGCTCGTGTGGGGGCGGAAGTTAAACCGGCCGCTAAACGCACCACGAAGCAATCGATCAAGAAGGACAAATTTTATTTGGATCTGGACGATCACATCGAAGCTGCACCATCGATTGGCCCAAAAACGGCCGAGCGGTTTGAAAAAATTGGCGTTAAGACGATCGAGCAGTTCTTGAAGCAGACAGCTGAATCGATGGCCACCAAATTGAACTATAAGCGGATCACGGCGGAGGTCATACGCAGTTGGCAGCATCAAGCCCGTTTGGTTTGTCGGATTCCTAACCTGCGAGGCCACGACGCTCAGATTCTAGTTGCCTGCAACTTGCTTGAACCTGAAGAAATTGCCACGATGCAGCCTCAAGCATTGTTCGATTCCGTCGGGCCGTTTTCGGAGACCAAAGCAGGTCAAAAGATTATTCGCTCCGGAAAGAAGCCAGACTTGGCTGAAGTCTCCGACTGGATCGCTTGGGCGCAAAAGACTCGTTCGATCCAAGCAGCCTGAAGAGAAGACTGAATCGGGCCAGATGCAAATACTAGCCCGACACGCGCAAGCGAGAGAAACTTACCCGAGACCGTGAGCCACTCGTTCACTCGTTGGGCTTGTATTGAGACGCTTTGCGACAAGCTGAAGTCAGGATGCTGTTTCGAGACAGATCCTCTGAACAACAACGCTACATCGACTTCCGCGCCCGAGGATGAGCCTGATCGTATGCCTTCCGCAGTCCAGCGGTACTGATGTGGGTGTAGATCTGAGTCGTAACCAGTGACTTGTGCCCCAGTAACTCTTGAACGCTGCGGATGTCGGCACCGCCGTTGAGCAGATGCGTTGCAAAACTGTGGCGCAGCGTGTGCGGCGATGTCCGAGAATCTAAGCCCGTCAGCTTCAGATACTTTTCCAGCATGCGCCCGACGCTTCGAGTGGTTAGGCGTTTCCCGTACTTGTTCAGAAAGATTGGGTCGCCCTCGTCGCCGGGACGCTGTTTGTCGGCAACACTTCGCAACCGCATCCAAGCCCGAATCGCTTTGACAGCGAACTTGCCAAGTGGAGCCAGTCGCTCGCGCTTCCCCTTTCCTCTTACACGCACCAATCCGTCTTCGAGATCAAGATCGTCGAGGTTGATCCCCACGAGTTCGCTTACACGCAAGCCGGCCGAATAAAGCGTTTCAAAAATCGCTCGATCGCGCGCTCCCATGGGCTCTCGCGCGTCAGGAGCGACCAGCAGTTTTCCGATCTCTGACGTGGTCAGGAAATGAGGCAGCTTGCGTTCGCGGCGCGGATTACGAAGCGGTTTGGCAGGATTGGAATCGCAGAGCCCTTCTCGTTGGGCGAACCGAAAAAAGCTGCGGAGAGACGCAAGCTTTCTGGCAACGGTTGTCTTCGCGTACTGAGCCTGATGCAGCGCGGCAACGTAAGTACGTAGATCTTGCGGTGTCAGTTCACCCGGAGAAGGAATACGGCCAAGCGTATCCTGAAAATACTCCATCAAGATTTCGAGGTCTTCCCGGTAAGACTTGATGGTAAATTCAGACGAATTGCGTTCTATTTTCAGATAACGCAAAAATCTTTCAGTCGTCTTTTGCACGTACCCTACCAGATAGGCTCTTCGCCCATAAAGTCCTCGAACTGGTTGTATTCGACGCGCGGTGAGTCTACGTCACTGGCGGATTGAT
>CALKXO010000236.1 GCA_938003615.1 uncultured Pirellulaceae bacterium
GCTATTTGAGATCGAGCTCCAAGCCATTGAGGCAAAAAGACCGCCACCAGCATAGAGCCAGTCGAATTCAGCACCGATTCTCAACTGCGCATCGAACAAAAGTGCCGTAAAAAACGGGCCTGCGCAAAATGGGCAGCTACCTATGTACGCCTTCGCCGCCAATACATTGGGAGACAACGGCCCAATTGTTGTCTACGCCATCTTCAACACGACCTGCCTTGTGATTGCCGTCGTCAGCGGAATCCTGACATGCGAGTGGGCCAAGGCATCCGACGGTGCAAAAGGATTTCTCTACAAGGGTTTGGCCTGCATGGTCATCGGTGTGCTGGTCCTGACGGGCAGCCAGTACCTTGCATCACAATCGACAGCGGCTGCCGAACCCGCTATCGAACAAAACACTGAAGTCGTCCCAGCAGACGCAACTTCAATGATCTTTTCGGCAACCGAACACGTTTAAAAAATCAATTCACCAACAGGAGACAGAAAAATGAAAATTGAAGAAGAGTCATTTGGTGAATTCAACGGCGACGCGGTCGAGCAATACACGCTGGACAACGGCAATGGCGTGGTCGTTAAAATCTGCACCTACGGCGGAACGGTCACGTCCATCACCACCCCCGACAAAAACGGAAACGTCGAGGACATCGTCTGTGGTTTCGACACGCTAGACGGATATTTTTCGGACGACTACAAAGGCAATTCACCCTACTTCGGTTGCCTTGTCGGACGGTATGCGGCGCGTATTAAAGACGGCAAATTCACCGTTGATGGTAACGAACATCAGGTCGCCACCAATGATGGTCCCAATCATCTGCACGGTGGAATCGTTGGCTACGATAAGCGTATTTGGTCGGTCGATGAATCCAATGAAGAAGACGACCATGTCGCGTTGGTCCTGTCCCTCAAGAGCCCTGATGGGGAAGAATCTTTCCCAGGCAACGTCGATGTGACAGTCGAATACAAATTGACCGCGGACAATGCCCTTGAGATTTCCTATTCGGCAACCACCGACAAAACCACGCCGCTCTCGCTGACCAATCACACCTACTTCAACCTAAATGCGTTCAAGGACACGGTTCTGGATCACGTTGTTCAGCTGACCAGCGGCCGCTATTTGGAGCCCGACGAAACCAATGTTCCTGTCGGTGTCGAAACGAGCGTCGCCGGCACGGTTTGTGATTTCAATACCGCCAAACGTATCGGCGATTGCTTTGAAGAACTGCCAATGGGCTTTGAACACTACTACGCTTTCTCAAAATCGCCCGACGCATTTGAGAAAGTCGCTGAAGTTACCGAACCGACCAGCGGACGTCGCTTGGAAGTGTTTTCGTCGGAACCAGGCACGCTGCTGTATACGGGCCGATACACCTCGGACGATCTGAAGCGCGAGAGTGGCGCTCAGTTTGGTCAGTTCCGTGGTTTCTGTTTGGAAACTTCCAAGTATCCCAATGGCCCCAACATTAATGGTCCGCGCAGCGTTCTTGCTCCCGGAGACAAGTACAGTGAAAAAACGGTTTACAAATTCTCTGTCGATCCGGGCGTAGCGTAGTCGCTGATCCCACGCGACCGTAGTGGAACAAACTACGAGTCCTTACAGTAGAAAACGGTGGCAGGACGCTTGACCGCGTCCACCGCCAAGCCAACAAAACTTCCCAACTCTCCGAACGCTTCTGAGTTCGGTTTTCCTTTTAAGGCGATTGGCAGATGAGAATTTACCGCAGCTTGGGCACTCCTGCCCGAGCACTTAGGGACTCGGGCAAGAGTGCCCAAGCTACGGCAGGTAAGAACCTATTTGCCACTCGCCTAATTCATTCAGCCACCTTACTCCAGTCAGACTAGCACGTATGAAATCAGCCCAGTACCTCCATAACAAAACCATCGGCGTCGCAGAGAGCCAAGCCATCGCTCCAGGCGAAGGCGAAGTTAGACTCGACGTTGGCTTCTGCGGCATCTGTGGAACCGACATTCACATCTTTCATGGGGCGATGGACGCGCGCGTCGCAGATCCACAAATCATCGGCCACGAAGCGTCGGCTACGGTTGCTGAGGTTGGCAGCGGCGTAACCAATGTCAAAGTTGGTGATCGTGTTGCCGTGCGCCCGTTACGTTTTGGCCAGCCGGCAGATTTTGACAAGGGGTTCGCTCACGTAGGCAAAAATCTGAAATTCATTGGCATCGATTTACCCGGTGGCATGCAGTCTTCATGGACGGTCCCAGCCTATACGCTACACCATCTGCCGGACGAACTGACGCTAGAGCACGGTGCAATGATCGAACCGGCCGCGGTGGCCTGCCATGACGTACGCATGGGAGAGGTCACCAGCGGAGAGACCGTTGTTGTCATCGGAGGCGGCCCGATTGGGTTGTTGATCGCGTTGGTGGCAAAAGAAAAAGGTGCCAAAGTCATTCTTTCGGAAGTCAATGAAACGCGTCTAGATTTGGCGCGATCTTTGGGCGTCGAGGCGGTGAACCCGATTAAAGAACCGTTGCCGGAGGCCGTTGACCGAATAACCAATGGCCGAATGGCGGACTGCGTTTTTGAAGTATCGGGGTCCGTACCCGGAGTCGAGGTTATGACCGAAGTGGTCAACGTTCGGGCCCGAATCGTCATGGTGGCGATTCACCCACAGCCCAAGCCCGTCAATCTGTTTAAGTTTTTCTGGTCTGAGATTCGCATGATTGGCGCTCGCCTGTACGAGGAGCAGGACTTCGATGAAGCGATTGCTCTAGCCAGTAGTGGAAAACTGCATCTCGAAAAACTGATCACCCAAGTCATGCCGATCGACAAAGTCCAAGAAGCGTTTGAAGCCATCAATGCGAATCCGGACGGCATCAAAACACTGATCCAATGCAGTTAAAGCAATCGAGAAACCGAAACCGAACATATTTTGTATCGCCTAAACGAGACTCATGAGTAATTTATCACAGTTTGATTTAACCGGAAAAACAGCCATCGTCACCGGATGTAAACGCGGCATCGGAAAAGGCATGGCAATCGGCCTTGCGGAAGCCGGCGCCAACATCATCGGAGTGTCGGCAACACTTGAGACCAGCGGCAGCGACGTCGAAAAAGAGGTTACAGCGTTGGGCGTTTCCTTCACTGGATACCAATGCGATTTTTCGGACCGAGAGGCTTTGTATAAATTCATTGCTGACGTCAAAGCCAATCATCCGCAGATCGACATTCTGATCAACAACGCGGGAACCATCATGCGTAAGCCTGCCGCCGAACACCCGGATGATTATTGGGACAAAGTGGTCGAGGTAAATCTGAGCGCTCAGTTTGTCCTCTCCCGTGAGTTCGGCAAAGACATGATCGAGCGCGGCAGCGGCAAAGTCATTTTCACTGCATCGTTGTTGACGTACCAAGGCGGCATTACCGTTCCCGGCTATGCGGCCAGTAAAGGCGGCATCGGCCAATTGACAATGGCACTAGCCAACGAATGGGCCGGCAAAGGTGTGAACGTCAACGCGATCGCGCCGGGATACATTGCGACCGACAACACCCAAGCCCTTCAAGATGATCCGGTTCGCAGCGAGTCCATTCTGGGTCGTATTCCTGCCGGACGTTGGGGCAACCCAGAAGATTTCAAAGGGCCTGTTGTTTTCTTGGCCTCCGACGCTTCAAGCTATGTCCATGGGTCAGTGATGCTGGTCGATGGTGGATGGATGGGACGTTAGCCAACACTGTTTCCCGAAAACATTTTCGAATCAAGAACACTCGATCGCCGCAAAGTAACCGACGATCAAACCAAGAGAGAGAATCATGGCCAACGGAATGAAGCAGACAGACGGATCGAAAACCGCTTACCGCATGTTCATTAACGGACAATGGAAAGACGCATCCGACAACGCCACAACGGACGTCAACAATCCAACCACCGAAGAGATTATCTACTCGGTCCCAACGGGAACCGCAGAAGACGCTCAAGAAGTCCTGCAAGCCGCCAGTGATGCACAAAAAGCTTGGGCCGCCTTGCCTGCTGTCGAACGCGGCAATCACTTGATCGCGTTGGCGGCCAAGATTCGGGAGAACCAAGAACACTTGGCCAAAATCCTTGTTGCCGAGCAAGGTAAAACGCTTGCGTTGGCGATGGGCGAAGTCGGCGTATCGGCGGATTTCTTGGAATATCCTGCTCATGGTGCTCGCCGTTTGGAGGGAGACATTTTTCCTTCGGACAATCCGCAAGAGCACTTGATGATTCACAAAGTTCCCTACGGCGTGTGCGTCGGCATCCTTGCGTGGAACTTCCCATTTGCGTTGGCATGCCGAAAGATTGGCCCTGCGTTAACGGCGGGCAACACGATCGTTGTCAAGCCACCAGAAATCACTCCAGTCGCGGTCTTGGAACTTGGTCGATTAGCACTTGAGGCAGGACTGCCGCCGGGCGTTCTCAACATCGTCACCGGAACGGGTCGCGAACTTGGGCGCGAATTGGTCACCAACAAGATTACACGTTTGGTCACGATGACCGGCAGCACAACGACAGGCCAAAAGATCTTCGCTGACTGTGCAGCTAACCTGACTGCTGTTCGACTCGAGCTCGGCGGCAAAGCACCGTTTATTTTGATGGAAGACGGCGACGTCGACAAAGCTGTCGAAGGCGCTATGCTGTCTCGCTATTTGAATCAAGGCCAAGTCTGCACGTGTAGCGAGCGGTTCTACATTCACGAAGACGTCTACGACGAATTTTTGGAAAAATATGTCGCTGCCAGCAGTAAGCTGAAGCTTGGCGATCCGATGAAGGCGGACACCGACATTGGGCCAAAAGTTTCACGTTTAGAACTGGACAAGATGGACGAGATGGTTCAGCACGCCATCAAGCAGGGCTGCAAGTTGGAACTCGGAGGCAAACGTCCCGAAGGGCCAGAATTCGAAAAAGGATATTGGTACGAACCCACGATTCTTACTGGTGCGACCAATGAAATGGACATCATGCGTGACGAGGTGTTCGGTGTAGTCAGCCCAATCATGAAAATCTCTAGCTTCGAACAAGCGTTAGCACTTTCCAACGACAGCGATTACGGATTGTCAGCATTCCTATTCACGAATGACAACCGGCGCATCCAACGGGCGGTAGCCGAGTTAGAGTTTGGTGAGATCTATGTCAATCGTGGCATGGGCGAGCAACGTCAAGGCTTCCACAACGGCCACAAGCTCAGCGGAACCGGCGGCGAGGATGGTAAATACGGGATGGAGAACTATCTGGAGAAAAAGACGATGTACATCAATTTCTCCGAGTAGAATTTGTCATAGTTTGACAGGCCTTCACCGCTCTGCGAATCAGTGGGATTGGGCTACAACATGCCCCAACTCAGATCGATTATCCACCAGTAGCCGCCCATTTCTCGCATGAAAATCCAAACAGTAGAAACCGAAATTTATCACGTTCCGCTATCTCGTCACATGGAAGACGCGATCCACGGAGTCCAGAAAAACTTCTCTTTGATTGTCGTGAAAATCAAGACCGACGACGGAGCGACCGGAATGGGCTACACCTACAGCGTCGGCGAGGTTGGGGGTACATCGATCGCAACACTGATTCGTGACAACTTGGCGCCTCTGATTATCGGAGAAGATCCGCGTCGAATCGAAAAAATTTGGAAGAAGCTGTGGTGGGCTGTGCACTACGTCGGCCGCAGCGGGATAGCGGTCTTTGGCATCTCGGCCATCGACACAGCGCTGTGGGACCTAAAAGCGCGTCTTGCCGATGAACCGCTCTGGAGATTTCTTGGGGGTGAAGACAACAAAGTTGAAGCCTACGGCGGCGGAATTGATTTTGATCTTTCCATCGAAGACCTCCTTAAGCAGACGCAGGGTTTTCTGGACGAGGGCTTGAGGGCCATCAAGATAAAGATCGGACGTGATTCGATCGCAGAAGAATGCGAACGGATTGAGGCTGTTCGTAATTTCATTGGCCCCGACATGAAGTTGATGGTTGATGTAAATATGAAATGGAGAGTAGACAAGTCACTCAAAGCAGTGCGCGCTTTTGAGCCCTACGACTTACACTGGATTGAAGAACCTACCATTCCAGATGACGTAGAAGGGCACCGACGCATCGAGACCGAAGGGCCGATTGCCGTTTGCACCGGGGAAAACCTGCACTCAATCTACGAATTTAGAACCATGATCGCCGAAGGAGGAGTTTCCTTCCCAGACGCAGACATCTCGAATTTGGGTGGCATCACAGCGCTGATGAAAGTGGCGCATATCGCCGAGGCCTATAACCGTGATTTGACGACACATGGAATTCAAGACATGCATGTCAGTTGCCTCGCCGCGATTCCCAACGCTTCGCTGCTGGAGGTTCATGCCTTCCGGTTGGATGACTTTCTGATCGATCCTCTGAAAATTGAAGAAGGATATGCTTACGCTTCTGATCGTCCGGGGCACGGCGTAACGATTGACTGGGAAAAGCTCTCTCAGCATCGAGTTTCCTGATACCACTTTTAGCTTCGAAAGAACTCTGATGACAATTTCTTTTTCCAAGACGCTAATTTGTTTCGCCGCGTTGCAGGCGGTCTCAATCTTCGCAAGCTCTAATTCAATTGCTCAAAATCGTTCCGGTGACGATGTTGTGCCAACGGCGGAGCAGATCGACCATTTGGGTATCACGACGCCAGACAAATTGAGTGCGGCGAGCAAACGGGCACTCCAATGGCCAGAAATTGGCAATGAGTGGTTCGTGCAATTCCAAACGCAAGATCTCAAAGGGGATTTTGCTTACGAGGAAGGTGTCGTTCGTCGTGACCCCAGCGCGATGATCAAGGAAAACGGAAAGTACTACACTTGGTACTCGCGGAGCGTCGGGCCGAGCCAAGGCTTCGGTGGCGATATTGAAAAAGATAAAGTCTTCCCTTGGGATCGTTGCGACATTTGGTACGCAACTTCGGTTGACGGCTGGACATGGAAAGAAGAAGGGCCGGCAGTCCTGCGAGGTGAAAAAGGTAGCTACGATGACCGTTCAGTTTTCACCACCGAAATCATGAAGCATGATGGCATGTACTACCTTTGCTATCAGACCGTGAAATCCCCCTACAGCGTACGCGTCAAGAATCAAGTTGGCCTCGCGTGGTCAAATTCTCCTGATGGGCCTTGGACCAAAAGTGAAGCGCCCATTCTTAGCCCCGCTGACAACGGTATCTGGAAAGGCACCGCACAAGATCGATTCGCCGTGGAGAAGAAGGGCGACTTCGATAGTCACAAAGTTCACGACCCCTGCATTGTTCCATTCGACGGAAAGTTCTACCTTTACTACAAGGGCGAGCAGATGGGCGAGGCTATCACGTTCGGCGGACGCCAAATTCGTCATGGCGTCGCCATCGCGGACAATCCCAAAGGCCCGTACGTTAAATCTCCTTACAATCCAATCTCCAATAGCGGCCATGAGGTTTGCGTGTGGCCTTACAACGGAGGCATTGCGTCGTTGATCACAACCGACGGTCCAGAGAAAAACACGATTCAGTGGGCGGCCGACGGAATTAACTTCGAAATCATGTCCGTCATCAAGGACGCTCCACACGCAATCGGTCTCAACCGTGACGCCGACAACGAGAAAGAGCCAACGGAAATCTTGCGTTGGGGGTTGCCCCACCAATACAAGACGGGCGACTATCAGTTCATTCGTCGATTTTCTTCCTACCGAGTCAAACGCCACAAGGCCAAAGGCGTGAAGTAGGTGCTCGCAGTCGAATTTTCATTCGAGAGTTCGACGCCGACTCAATTGAGTCCTATTTTCGATGACAAGCGGCAAAGCTCCCCGCCCGACGCCCCGTTCGTTTGCGACCGTTTGCGTTCTTAACTGCG
>CALKXO010000237.1 GCA_938003615.1 uncultured Pirellulaceae bacterium
GACCGAGTAGAGCAACATTGAAGCGTGGCCACAGGAGAGAATGAAGCGGTCGCGGCCCAGCCAATTAGGCTGAGCCGGATCGTAGTTCAGGTGGTGGTTCCACAGTTCATAAGTCAGCGGAGCCAGCGCCATCGGGGTTCCCGGGTGTCCGCTATTGGCGGCCTGGACGGCATCCATGGAAAGGGTACGGATGGTATTGACGGCGGCTTGCTGAATGTCGACAGTCGAAGTTGACATAAATAGGGTTTCCTTATTGATTGATTTCTGTCTTAGAAATGGTCAGTGGTGGACTTCTTCATTTCGGCCTCCATCACTTCGCAGAAGTCGCCAGCATTCGAGTTGCTTGTTAGGATGCTCAAACGCTGACGAGCTCCGCGAGATTGATGTGTCCTGGGATTCCGTCCGTTTTTGACGAATTTCGCGTGACAGGATAGACTATTTAACGGACTATTTCTATGGGCTTCGACTTGAATTGCCCGTTTCGTACTCAATGACTTTCCCATCGCTCATTTAACCACCGGCGCCCGCATGGCCAGCCAACGCAAAAATTGCCAAAACTTCATATCAGCTAAACAAGTGAAGCAACAACGATTGCCCAATTCCTCCAACTCTGTTTCGCGCCGCCAGTTCGGTCGATTGTCGATGGCCAGCGCCGTGGCGGTTGCAGCGGGGACCGGAGGAAGTGTGTGTGGTTTTCTTAATTCGTCCACAGCGCTAGCCAATCCGCTAATGAAACCAGTGCCAACTGCGCTTTGGCAACCCGCTCAGCCGCGCGACCGCGAGAATTCGCCCAATGAAAAATCGCCGGCGGAATTGGTAACCCCCAAGACGCAAGCCGCCATCAACAAGGGATTGAACTTTCTGCTGCGAAATCAAGTTAAGACCGGACGCAATCGAGGCGCTTTCGGAAATGGCGGCTACAGCGGAGGCGTCGCGACGGCATCGCTGGCGGGACTCGCGATGATGTGTGCTGGGCATTCACCGGGGCAGGGCAAGCATGGTAAGGCGATCGATTATTGCGTCGAGTTTGTGCTGAAGCATGTGCGCGATACGGGCTACATTTCGCGCTCCACCGCTGGCAATGAGAACATGTATGGTCATGGCTTCAGCATGCTGTTTCTTTCACAGGCCTACGGCATGACTCAGAAAGCCGAGATCGGTAAGAAGCTTCGCAAGGCGGTCGAGCTAACTTGTAAGACCCAGAACGACGAAGGCGGGTGGAGGTATCAACCTCGTAAAAGTGACGCCGATCTATCGATCACCGTCTGTCAGATCATGGGACTGCGCGGAGCGCGTGATGCAGGGATTGACGTTCCGGATGAGGTTCGGAAAAAATGTATTGAGTATGTCAAGAGAAGCCAGAACAAGAACGGCAGCTTTCGTTATGTGCTCAAAGGAGGCCACAGTACTTTCGCGATGACGGCCGCTGGTGTGACGTCGTTGTACAGCGCTGGGATCTACGATGGCGAGGGCGTTGAGAGTGGGCTGAAGTACTTAAAGAAGTTCAAGCCAACAGGACCGAATCGTTCTTCGCACTATTTCTATTCGAACTACTACGCGGTTCAAGCAATGTGGCACGCGGGCGGCGAATATTGGAACGCTTGGTACCCAGCCATTCGCGACGAATTGGTCAAATCCCAGTCTGCCGATGGTTCGTGGCCGTTTAGCGAAGCCGAACTGCCCTTCGGCGCAGCGATGGGATGCATCATTCTGCAGATGCCGCTGAACTACGTGCCGGTTTTCTCGCCGTAGCCGATCTCGCCAGAGATTGGACGCGTTGGAGGAACCTGTCCAAAGCCTGGCGACTTGGGCTACCGTTGTAGTGCAGTCTATCTCTTAACGCGTGCGCTTCCACCGGCGATAACGGATTCGACTTCATCTAGCGACGCCATGGTTGTGTCGCCGGCAGTCATCATCGCAAGTGCTCCGTGAGCGGCACCATAATCAACCGCTGTTTGACCATTGCCACCGCTCAGAAATCCGTAAATCAATCCCGAAGCAAAACTGTCTCCGCCACCGACACGATCAAAGATCTCTAGGTTCTCACGATGCTCAGCTTGAAAAAGCTCGCCACCAGCGTCGTTCTTCTCCCAGCACAGCGCGCCCCAATCATTGATGGTCGCAGTTTTTACGGTTCGCAAAGTCGTGGCCATCGCTTGGAAGTTAGGGAAGTCGCTGATCGCCTGAGCAATCATTTTTTTGTATCCCTCGATCGGAAGTTCCTTCATCTCGTCATCAAGCCCTTCCACGTGCAGACCAAGGCAAGCCGTGAAGTCTTCTTCGTTTCCGATCATCACATCGACGTAAGGAGCGAGGCTGCGATTGACCTTCTGGCAGTTTGCTTTGCCGCCGTAGGCCGCCCACAGGGAAGGGCGAAAGTTCAGATCGTAAGAAGTAATCGTTCCGTGCTTCTTGGCACACTCCAATGCTTCTTGAATAACTGCAGGAGTCGTATCGGAAAGTGCTGCGTAAATTCCACCGGTGTGGAACCAACGAACCCCCAGAGTTCCAAAGATATGCTCCCAATCAATGTCGCCCGGTTTGAGTTGCGAGGCAGCAGTGTGTCCGCGATCGGAGGTTCCCAGTGCGGCGCGAATGCCGTGGCCTCGTTCGGTGAAGTTAATCCCGTTTCGCACGCTGCGTCCGCAGCCGTCGTAGTCGAACCACTTACAGTGGCTCATGTCGACGCCACCGGTCAAAATCAGATTCTCAAGCAGAAGACCAACTTCATTTTTTGCGAATGCGGAAACCAATGCGCCTCGCATACCGAAACAACGACGCAACCCACGAGCCACATTGTACTCGCCGCCGCCTTCCCAGACGTCGAACGATCGCGCCGTGCGGACGCGCCCTTCGCGCGGGTCAAGTCGCACCATGACTTCACCGAGAGAGAGGATATCAAACTGACATGAATCGGCTGGCTTAATTTGCATCGTGAACTTCGAACTGGGTTCAGGTGTTAAATGGACGTTTACCGGTGACCGGTGAAACCTCATATAGTAGTGAAGAATGACGCATAACCAAGCCCTGTTTATCGAGAGTGGGTAGACGTTTTGCGGCATTTTCACTGCCGCCAGAGATTCACAGACCGGATGACAGGAAAAGTCTATTCTGCGGTTTCAGTCTCAATGACGGCGACGATTGCGATCCCGAGTTTGTTCGCCGTGGCAATGGTGGCTTCCTGATCGAGAACGATTGTCTTCTCCGCCTCGATCGCGATCACCTTGCCGCCCGCTTGGTGCAGCGTTTTAACGGTTCCTTCACCGATGGTCGGTACGTCGAATCGCATGTCTTGTTTCGGTTTGGCGACTTTCACCAGCGTCATACCGCCGCTCTTGCACAGTTCGCCTGACCGAACGATACATGCGTCGGTTCCCTCGATGGCTTCGACGGCGATTACCGCCCGATCTTTCACAATCACACTTTGCCCAATGTCCAGACGCCCCATCTCTTTGGCCGCAGTCCAGCCAAAACGGATGTCTTTCCATTGAGCGTCAGTTGGTTTGCGATTGGTCAGCGTTCCCTGTTTCACCAGTAACTCCGGAGCGTAATCGGTAGCGGGCAGGAATTCGATTCCACTGGCGGCATAAAGCTTGGTCACCGTCAGAAGTAGTGTGTCGTCTTTGCGATCAACCGATTTGGTCAAAAACACTGGATAGAAGTGTCGCCAGAAAGTCAGGTCTGGGAAATGTCTAATCAGACTAAATCGTTCGAAAATTTTCGTTTTAAAAACTTTGCCCGCGAGCGTCGCTTGAACCACGCCAGCGGATTTCAGATAACGGATTTGAGCCCCCATGCGGCCCATCCCAAATTCGCGATAATCGTCGCAAATCTCGGCTAGGCGCGGGTCGGCGTGGTCCTTAATCCCCATACAGTAAACTTCGTAGCCGTCAGACTTGAGCGTTTCTGCAACGCGCACCGGAAAATTGCCCCATCCGGCAATCAAGCCAATACGGCGGTCGGCGTCGCTGTGGCGTAAACTGCCGGAACTAAGTTGAAGATCGACGGTGGACATGTTTTGGTTGCAAAAAAATCTGGCGTTTTTCTCCCAAGCTTGACCTCATCGTAGCGAATTAGCCAACATGCGTCACGACTGAATTCAAGTGGCCTAAGCTTCCAGCTTGCGAATTTTACCCGATTCAATGAGGACAAGCAGGATGTTTGCCGCACTTTTTAGTTGCAACAGATCACTCTATCCAGCAATTTCAGTTTTGGTCAAAATTGCCGTCGATCGGATGAACTTATCCTCGGTCAGCGCGAAAGCAACTTCTATAGCATCAGGAGAACAATTTGAGCTTGCACTCCACTCTCAAGCCGGAGCTGATTGTCAAAACTGTCAATACGCTCGAAGGCAGAATTGAAGAGCGATTTCCAGATTCAAGCCTGCGAAAGGTTTGCCACGAATTGGCTGAAGTTTCCGAACAGATGGTAGAGCGTTCAGCGTGGATTGGAAAACCACTTCTCTGGCTGCGGGGCATCACGTGGGCGATTTGCGTCGGAATCGTTGCAGTCACTGTCCTGACCTTCTTCGCACTCGGCGTTAGCACCGAGGATTTCAGCTCTCTTCAAAGCTCGCCCGATCGCCTTTCTACAGTGGTCACGCTGACTGAGGCGGCTATCAACGACGTGTTGTTGATCGGTGCAGCCATCTTCTTTATCTTTACGATTGAGAAACGTTACAAGAGAGCTCGAGCGTTGAAGGCGCTGCACGAACTGCGTTCGATTGCTCACATCATCGACATGCATCAGCTGACCAAGGACCCGCACCGCATCATGGCCAAGCGACTGTTCACAGGCGAGGGGCTGTCGCCGAAATTGAACATGACTCCGTTTCAACTGCGCAGGTACCTCGACTACTGTAGCGAGATGTTGGCATTGACCGGGAAAATCGCAGCCGTCTACGTTCAGCAGTTCGACGACGCGGTGGCAATCGGATCGGCATCGGAACTGGAGACACTGACCTCTGGACTTTCAGGCAAGATCTGGCAGAAGATTCTGATCCTCGAATCCTACAAGCCATCGGAAGACGACCAAGAGAACCGGATTGTGACGTAGGTTCGCTTTTCAATCGAATCTACAGCGAATCAGACCAGCCCAATGGTGACTTGTTATCATTGTCGCAAGAGTCCAGTTCAACGGTGAGCTGCTGATCAACAGAAAGAACCGCTTTCTAAAATTGTGGTTCCTGATTGGCAGTGTTGTCCAAGAAACGCAGCGTAGACTACAATCCGGTCTGCGGAACAGCGCGCCTGCCCGAAACAGCGCGCCTGCCGCTGTCTTTCGCCTTCTTTGCCCTTTTTCCCACTTGCTGAATCCAATTGAGACTCGACATGAAACTAAGTCAAAATCTACTGTTTGGAGTTACCACAGTCATTGCATTGACGTTTTCTCCGTTAGCAATGGCTCAGCAGAAATCCAGCGCTCTGGATTTCAGCATGAAGACCATCAATGGAAAAGAGGTCGCTCTTTCAAAATACGCAGGCAAAGCGGTTCTGTTTGTCAACGTCGCCAGTAAATGCGGCATGACTCCGCAGTACGAACAGCTTCAGGCGCTGCACGAAGAGTATGCAGAAAAAGGGCTGGCCATTGTAGGCGTGCCGTGCAATCAATTTGGAAAACAAGAGCCCGGAACGGACGAGGAAATCGTAACTTTCTGTAAGCGGAATTACGGCGTCGAGTTTGACTTGCTTTCGAAAGTCGACGTTAAAGGTAAAAAACAGTGCGATCTGTACGCCCACCTGACCGGTCTCGATCTGAAGCCTCGAGGAGCGGGAGACGTTAAATGGAATTTTGAAAAAATTCTCCTCGACAGAAGCGGGAATCCCGTGGCTCGGTTTGGCTCACGAGTCAAGCCTGACGACGAAAAACTGATCGCCGCGATTGAATCGGCACTCGGTGATAGTAACGCATCGGGGCACTACTCCCATGATAGTTCAAAGTTGGGCAAGAAGTACTACTTGTTTAGCAAAGACGTGCCGCTAAAAAACTCTGATAAGGTTCAAACGATCTACTTCTTTGGCAAGGATCAAGTCAACGCCAAAGGTGGCGTGCCGTTGGCAGCCGTTCCTGAAGGCAAGGTTGTTTCAGAGACCAAAACAGGAATGCTGATCTTGAAGAATGCGGCTGGCAAAAAGAGGTAACTGAAAAGAGTTTCAGGCGTCAGCCGGTTTGGTGGTCACACGTGTCCCAAAGCACACCTTCGCCTGTTCCATCTCCTCGAAACCTTATCAAGTTTGCGTTTTGATTTCGGTTAAGACACTTGATGGTGTCTCCCAAGCGTCTTTTGGGATCGAGCCCATTTCCTTGAGGCAAAGGATCCTCAATTCTCGAAGGCCAACCTTCCTCGGCGAAAACGCAGAGAATGGTCTCCTGATTCGGCGCTGGCCAGCGAAAACGCTTGACTACGGTCCCCAATATAGAAAGTTCACGACGTTCAATATTCCAAAACGGCTTCGAGGTCTCCAGAGGAAGTCGAGGTCCAGCAGATTGCGCTACTTTGAATGATTGAAGTGGGACCATACCAACATGCCCATCTTGAGCACTCCGCAGGGCCTCGATACCTAAATTCAAGATGATGAATGTGGAGCTATTGTGCGCCTCGTTCGCCACGACCTCTGAATCAGAAACTTCCCCTCCCCGTTGACACTGGATCCAGCCTCTGTGAATCATCCATCGCAGATCATTAAGGTTGATACCCATCATTCGGGCTTGGCCAAAATCGACTGAAAACTCCCACGGGGAAATCATCAAGTCTGATGAGTATTCACAGGCCTCCAAAAGAATTTTTAGGAAAGAAGAGAACTGAACAGCTTTCCTCTGCGCGAACTCATCATTTGAAAAGAGTCTGTGGCTTTCAGCTTTGCACATGAAGAAAAATCCGTTCCCAAGACACTATGCTCAAAATCCATTAAGAAAAAAATAACAACTAAAACTGCCTTGTCAACCAATTTGGCGACTCAAAAAAATTTCGTTCCGCGGCGATTCCGAGGGGCTTCCCCACCATGCGCGTTGACAACTGTTCCCGATCTGTGAAAAGTCATAGATCGTTTTGATCAACAGTCTTTTACTTCATGGAACAATAGATGACGCTTTGTTCGCTTGGTTGGCACCCTGATGTTCAAGACCTGCGTGATTTTGTTCTGAAAGCTGATGAACGAATCAGTCTTCCAACCGCGGTAGACCTGCGTGAGCATGAACTTGAACCGTCAGATGACCGAAGTGAGACTTCTCTTAACATGTCTTGCGCAGTGGCGTTGTTGAGAATGTTAAACTGGCAAAGCAAAAAGCGTGAAGGTAGGAGGCTAGAGGGAGATGCGGGGTTTCTTCACCAGTTGACGATTAAAGTTTGGGGAGGGGGAGGCCTATCAGGAGTAGGGCATCGGTCTGTTTTGAAGACACTGAAAAGATTCGGGGCTCCCCCCGAAAGCCTTTGTCGTTACGAGTCTGCGAGGCCACTGTCTGAACGTCCAGAGTTGTTTAGCTATACGCAGCGCTATGGCCGAATTGAATATCTACGTCTGGATTCATGGGAAGGAACTTCGCGCGAGTCGCTGCAAGCAATGAAGTATTGGCTGGCATGCGGAAACCCATTTATTCTTGGTTTTTCCGTTCCTCACAGTATTTCTCCCAATGCGGTGTCCATCCCTTTTGAGACGCTTCGTGGCGGATCGATGGGAGGAACGTCCTGCGTGGTCATGGGGTACGACGATCAATTCCCCATGCTAGATCAACTTAATCGACGTAAAAGTCAGGCTTCGGAAGCTTTCAGCGGAGCATTCCTCATCCACACCTGTTGGGGCAAGCACTGGGGAGATCGAGGCTACACATGGTTGCCCTACGCTTTCGTAGAGAATCGTTTTGCATGTGATGCATGGGCTGTTAAGAGTCCATTGGCATGACCAATGCCCTGTATTTCCTTCACCTAGGCTACCAGACAGCCTCCAATCTGATTCCGTAGTCGGCAATGTGTTTTTCATCTACTCTCAAGGCTACTCATTTCGACAAACACATTTGTCGCTGTATCTAACTAATTGTTTAAACGAGGAGTTGCTGAATGAACCTTTTCCGATTTGCTTTGATCATGTCCTTTGTTGTTTTGTTGAACTCGACGTCTGCTTCGGCACAATCTCAGACTACCGGAGCGTATTTTCCGGCCGCAGAGTATGCACAACCGGCATACCTGCCCGCGCCGTCCTTCGCCCCCCAAATTCAGACCGTCGATCCATTTTCGGCGTGCAATTGTAACCCCAGTACGCCCGGGGACTGCAAATGTAAAAACTTGGACTGCAAGCTCAGACTGCCTCACAACTGTAAAGTAGTGAGGGGCCCTCACAAGACGCCAATCCCCTGCACTGTCTATGGAAAAGTTCCTAAACGTTCCGTGAAATCATCGTGCACGCAGAAGCTATTTGGTTTTGAATTTGAAACAGAAGTGCCTGAAGTTCACTGCGTAACAGATTATTGTAACGAAATCGGTAAAAGAACGCTCCAATGCATGCCCGGCTGCTGCTTCTCGGTCTGCGTACCAATTTTCGAGTGCACGACCGAAAAGGTCGAATGCAAACTCGTCACCAAGCGTATGAGAATGGAGCTTTGGTCACGTCAAGAGGGGCAGAGTGTTGTTTATGACGTCTATGTTATCAACGAGAAAGACCCAGCCTCTGCCTTCCACGCCGGTGGTATGCCAGCACGTTGGTTGATCCTTCACTGTGCGTCCCCTACCCACTTCAATAGTCGATTCCCAGGGATCGACATCAACACGGGGGCTCGTTTGGGAAATGTCGACAAAGAGTCCAAACCCAAGGCTACTCCCGCCGATGTAAAGATCGAATTGATCACCGACAAGGATGAGATTGAAAAGCACATTGGCAAGGCCGATACGGGGGAAGCTACGCCAAATACGCCAAAAGGACGAAAATTCATCGCTATCGAGAAAAGCTAAGCGGAAGACTAATCGCATTGCAATAGTAAGGTCGAACGAGACGAAGCTCTGTGCGCCTCTTTAGAGTCGTGGGGAGCTTTCTTCTTTTGCGGTGACGAATTTGTGATGCGATGCCAGCAATGGGCAATTTGAAAAACGATAGGCCCTGTACACTATCCGATTTTCAACGCTTCGATGTTTGCAGTTGCAACTTTCACACGAAGCACTTCAATTTCTTCGGCGGCGTAAGGCGTTAACGGCTGGAATCCCCAAATCGG
>CALKXO010000238.1 GCA_938003615.1 uncultured Pirellulaceae bacterium
CGAGCCGAAGATGTTGTTTCAGGATGCTGCGCTTCAGGACAATTTGGATTGCCGATCACCCGCAATACCGCGATTACTTGAGTTGATCACCGTGATGGTTGACGCCGGAAAAACGGCTCGCAATAACGACACCGATTTGAAATTACCCTATCGCATTTTGCACGACAGCGAAAAGGGCTTTTTTCCTGTGTTGGAATCGTTCGAACTCAATCGTCTTTATCCCAACAACGAAATTTTCCAGAACGATGATGTGACGCGCTTGCAGGTTGAACTGGAAGCGCTAACTAAACGGCTCGATTCGGCACCGGTTGAAATCACGCGCCTTCGAAATCAGTGCTTGAGTTACTCGAAGCTGATTGCCGAAATGCAGGAGGCTCAAGAAAGCTCCCGGGCCGTGATTGGCAAGATGAATGAGCAAATCGACTCGCTTAAAGGTCGCACGGTGGACCTTAAAGAGCGGCATGATACGCAGTTGAAACGCGCCAACGATATCAACGACCGGTATAAAGTTGCCCAAGCGGCCTATCAGAATCTGAAAAAGTGGAAAGAATATCACGAAGAAAAAATGGCTGCCGAGGAAACTGACGCGCAGGTGCATAAGCGTCTTTCTCAAGCCGATGAAGCGGTCTCTGATCAGGCTCCGGATGCCGACACCCTCGAGCCAAGCCTAAAAGCAAAAGCAGAAGCAAAAGCAAAAGCAGAAGCAGAAGCAAAAGCAAAAGCAGAAGCAGAAGCAGAAGCAGAAGCAGAAGCAGAAGCAGAAGTTGACACTCCCAACAAAGTCCATGATTGAACGCGACTGTTTGCTGATACGAACAATCAAAATGAATTCTCAAAACTACAATCCAAAAGTTCCTGTCGTCGTTGCCCACGTTTGTCCGGAAGCCAATGCATTGCTGCAGCCGGTGTTAGACCAATGGTTCGGGGATTCACATCTCGCAATCGCGATCGATGGAGCTTCTGATTCCGGCGAACTGATGCGCAGTATGACGCGCGGCAGCGGTAAGTGGAAAAAATCGGTGCGATGCGTTTCGGCGGTTTTCGATCAACGGTGCTCGATGGGCGTGCCAGATTGCCTTCCCGCCGAATACCAACTGGCTTGTTTCATTGCCGATCCGTTCAGGCTGGTGGCGGCCGAGTATCGACGGCTGCTGCGACAACCAAATTTCTGGCATCGAGGTCAGCAGGTTGATTTCTCTCAGCATTTCCCGTCACTTGATTCCTTCATGGATCGATACCCCGATTGGCTTTATAGTCGCCTGCCGCAAGATCTGACATTTGCCAATTTTCCTCACAAGCTCGGGAATGAGTTCCTGTTTGTTGGCGTGTTGGAGTCTCTCCAAGAGTCTGTCGATCAGTTGGCAAACGTACTGGGACAACCCCGCGTAAAGCTAAATGGGGATTGGGATGTCGGCGGAACTGCGAGCGGATCCGAAGCGCTGCGACAGGCGTTTTACGCCCAGTACCCGAGGCTCAAAGCGATCTATGACTTTGCGATTGGAGACGGCCAGTCCGCTGCTCCAGACCAGCATTGCGATCCCGCAGCGCTCGATCGACCTGATGGCGGCAACGTTACGACTGGCAAGCTCGACCTGCAGCATGCCGCATCGGCGGATTAACAGACTCGGATTGCCGATCCTATTTGATTTCTATTTGCTTTGCTTCCCCCGTGCCCACCCTCCCGTTTTGAAAGTTGCTACGTGAAAATTGGTTTTTATTCTTGCATGAGTGGCATGCCTTGGGGCGGCAGTGAGATGCTCTGGTACAAGGTCGCCAAGCGTCTGCAAGCCGAAGGGCATGAGCTTGCGATCAACTACAAGTATTGGCCCCACACGGCCAAGGAGTTGTTGGATTTGGAAAACAATGGCGCGAAATTGACTTTGCGTGGGAAGCCTCCGGCTTCTGGAGAGAAAAGCAACTCATTTTTGAGCCGGATGTTTAGCAAGTCTGAAGCGCCCGACCCGTCCGCCGAAGGGGCTAAGTGGGTTGCCGATGAGCATCCTGATGCGGTCTTGTTTACGCTCGGCTATCATCCTGACCCACTTCCTGTTACAGATGAGTGCATCACTCATGGCATCCCGTACGGAATCAACCTGCAGTGTGCCAGCGATTTTTTCTTCATTCACTCTAATAATTTGGACAACTTCCGTCGTTGGTACAGCAACGCCAGTCGCGTCTATTTTGTCTCCGATGAGAATCGCATCAAGCTCAAGAACAACATCGCCATTGAGCTAAATAATGCGGAGATCATTGCCAATCCTTTTAATGTGCCCGTCGACGCCAATCCGGAGTACCCCGATACATCAAAAGAATATCGGGTTGCTGTCGTCGGACGTGTCCATTTTCAGTCTAAGGGACAAGACCTGATCATCGATGTGCTTCGTCGTCCTCAATGGAAGGACCGCAATTTGAAAGTGGTGTTCTACGGTCACGACCAGGGCAACATGGCTCAACTGAAAGGTCTGGTTGAGATGTATGGCCTTGAAGACAAAGTCGAATTTGGCGGCTACATGTCAGAAGTGGAAGACATCTGGAAACAGAACCATGCCTTGCTGTTGCCATCGCGTTATGAGGGTGCTCCGCTGGTCGTGATTGAGGCGATGTTGTGCAGTCGTGTTTCCATTACGACGAACATCGGCAGAAACGAGGAACTAATCGACGACAACGAAACGGGGTTCATCGCCGAAGGCGCGACCATTAATCTTGTAGACGATGCCCTCGAACGCGCTTGGCAAAAACGCGATCAATGGGAAGCAATGGGTAAGCTGGCCGGTCAACACATTCGAGAGCGCTATCCCGAGGATCCGGTCCATGAATTCGCCGAGCGGATCAAGGCATTGGTTAAGTAGTCTTTCTGCTGCCAGCTTCGGCGCAATAACGTAGTACAAGCGTCTCGCTTGTTTGCACCTTGCAAGCGGGACGCTTGCACTACGAGCGCACCTTGCAAGCGGGACGCTTGCACTACGATTCGAGAAAACAGCATACAATCCCCCCACGCTTATTATGCGATGAAATTTGCAATCTGTAACGAACTTTATCATGATCGCGACCCTCGCGCAGCGATGCAGCACGCGCGCAGTGTCGGCTATCAAGGCTGGGAGATCGCTCCATTCACTTTGGGAGACTCAATCGCGGATTTTTCTCAGCCACAACGGAAACAGTACGCGCAAATGGCGGCCGATGAGGGGCTTGAGATTGTTGGGCTGCATTGGTTGTTGGCCAGAACGACTGGTTTTCATTTAACTCACGACGATCCTTCGGTTCGCGCAACCACGGCAGATTATCTGGGACAGTTAGCAACTCTATGTCACGATTTGGGTGGAAAAGTCATGGTGCTGGGTTCACCTCAACAACGCAATCTGGCCAAGGGCGTCTCGATGGCCCAAGGCATGGACCGTGCGGCAGAAGTGCTGAAGGCCGTTTCCAGTCAACTTGCCGATCACGATGTCTCCATTGCTCTTGAACCTTTGGGGCAGAAGAAACGAATTTTTTATGCACCGCAGCGCAGGCGGAGGGGCTGATTGACGCCGTCGGTTCGCCACAAGTTAAGCTGCTGTTGGATGTCAAAGCGATGTCCACCGAAAGTATCCCGATTCCAGAATTAATCTCCTCCCACATCGATAGCCTGATTCATTTTCACGCCAATGATCCCAACCGGCAGGGCCCGGGGATGGGTGACGTTGACTTTCTCCCTATCGTGCAATCGCTCGAAAAAGAAAAATTCGATGGTTGGGTTAGTGTTGAGGTTTTTGATTATTCGCCCGGCATCGAAAAATTGGCATCCTCAAGCATCAAAAATCTAACTAGTCTTGTGCAAAACTAGCGGCATCTGAGCCCGCTTTCCCGCGCATCTTTTCATTGAACAAAAACTTCAAAGGCCGCCCTCCGTGAGTAACATCGACGACACAACCTACAAACAACGAGTCGAATCATTTTGGCAGTGGTTCACCGACCATGCCGATGAACTGGTTCGGCACATTGAACGAGGGCAGGCGAATGAACCTGCTGCCGCAACTCAATCAGAAATCGCTCAAACGGTTAACGCGGTGATGGATAAGTGGCTGCACGGGTTTAATTATGTGTTTGGGTCTGAAGCGGGAAAGGGCTATTCGTTTACGCTGTCTCCCAACGGCGATGTTGATCTGCGTTTTTTGGCTGAGTACTGGCTTTCTCGGGCACCCAAGATAGACCGATGGCAATTCTTTTCGTCTCGGCAACCGGGACTTGATGGCGTGTTCACCATCGAAATTGGAGGAGGCAATTTCTCGTCCGACGATGTGCGTTTCGGCGTCGAAGTTGATCAGAAGGAAGAAGTGATCGATGTTATTGTATGGCATCCTAATTTTGTAGAAGATGATGACATCAATAGCCAAGTCGCGTTCATTTTTCTCGATGAGGCACTGGGTGAGATTGGCACCGAGATGTGGATCGGGAAGATTGGACTTGCCGGCGTCCAGCCGGAGAATCCGATTGCGATTAAATCGCTGGCGACAGAAGTGGTTTCTTTAGCCAGTATGCATCAATGGGAAAAGCAAACGCCAGACAAAACGTATACCGGATACAGTGTTGAGAAGCCGGGCGAGGGCTACCCCCGGTCTGATACGATCGCGGGTGCGACATGCCATTTTCAGCTGGTGGGCGAATTTATGGAACGCGAAGGCTTGCTGGGGAATGATCCTGTCGCCCCATATGGTGCTCGGTTCGCTTATCTGGCAATCGACGCAACGGACTTTAGTACTGACGACGAGGTCCAACAACGTGTCGAAATTGAAGAACAGCTGGACACCCTGTTGCAGGAGCGCGGCAGCGGACGAGTGCTCGGCGGCGCCACAGGAATTAGTCACGCCTACATCGATTTGTTGTTGGTTGACGGCGAAGGTTCGCTTGACTTGGTTCAACAGTCAATGGAGCTACAGAACCTCTCAACGCGCTATCGCGTCGAGCCCTTTTTTGATCCGGCAACGGTTTAGGACATCCACCGCGCACCAAGCAACGCTTCCTTGGTCCAGATCCAGTTTTTTCCCGTGAACCTAGGAATCCGTTTTGACTCTGAAGGCGTAATGGAGTGCAATAGTCGTTTCCATCGCCGCCAGATCGCCGAACCCCACGCATTCAGGACATCGTTATGACGAAACAGACTCAACTTCTGGCCGACAAGCTTAAACAGGATCCTCGTCTGGCAGAAGCGAAACGCCTGATTCTGGAAACGGTTGCCGAACATCAGGAAACGATTCAGTCGGTGCGTCCGGCTAACCCGGATCTGGTACAGTCCTATGAAGAGATGCTGGAAAAATTCGGCACGCTGCGAAACGGGACGCTCTTTTTTCCTTACCTCTCGAGCGGGTTTGGTAACGGTCCGTTTGTGGAACTGGCCGACGGCAGCGTGAAGCTGGATATGATTACCGGCATCGGTGTTCATGGTTACGGGCATAGCCATCCCTTGCTGGTGGAAGCGGCCATCGACACTGCCGTGAGCGACACCGTGATGCAAGGCAATTTGCAACAGAACCCGGAGAGCTACCGGTTAACCGACTTGCTGGTCAAAACGGCCAACGAATCCGGGGCGGATTTCAAGCATTGTTTTCTGACTACCAGTGGAGCGATGGCCAATGAAAATTCTTTGAAGATCGCATTTCAGAAAAACCACCCGGCCAATCGTGTCATCGCTTTCAGCCACTGTTTCGCCGGCAGGACTTTAGCGCTGGCTCAGGTCACTGACAAGGCCGCCTATCGTGTTGGCTTGCCCGATACCATTGCCGTTGATTACCTGCCGTTCTTTGATCACAAAGACCCACAACGCAGTACCGAAGTCGCCGTCAATCATCTGAAGTATTTGGTGAAACGCCATCCGGGCAAATACGCAGCGCTGTGGATGGAGTTGATCCAAGGCGAAGGCGGATACTACCCCGGCGATAAGGCCTTCTTTGAGGCACTGATTACGGTTGCCAAAGAAAATAACATCTGCGTGATTGCAGATGAGGTCCAGACGTTTTGTCGAACCACACGCCCTTACGCTTTCCAGCACTTCGAACTGGATAAATTGGTCGATGTCGTGACCATCGGGAAAATCTCTCAGGTCTGTGCCACGCTGTTTACAGACGAGTACAAATTCAAACCCGGTTTGATCAGTCAAACGTTCACCGGTAGTACGATGGCCATTAACGCGGCCAACGCGATTGTCGGTGACTTGATCGAGCAAGGTAACTTTGGCCCCAATGGACGCAACCAACAATTGCATGACTATTTCGTGGCCGGAATCAAAGCGGTCGGGCAAAAGTATCCGGGAACAATTGCCGGGCCGCACGGGATGGGCGGAATGGTAGCGCTGACTCCGTTTGATGGCAAACCGGAAGACTCTAAAGAGTTGGCCTGCAGACTGTTTGACGCCGGCCTGATGTCGTTTATGGCTGGTGGTAGCCCGGCACGTGTGAGATTCCTGATGCCAATCGGCTGCGTGACCAACGATCATCTCGATCAGGCATGTCAGATCCTTGAGCGCGTCATTGGGGAAATGGCAGCTGAAAGAAACGCGTAACCACGCTATCGATGGGGCTTTACATTACATCTCTCATTGGCCTTTCGTCCGCAACCGCCCCCGATTACAACTTTCGATAACCGACCACGTAATCAACAGGCGCAAAGGCGGAATTTCTATTGGCTTCTGAGCAACCTGCACCAAACTTTCTTAATTCTCTGGCTCCGGACAGGTTCGATCGTTGGTCGCTTGTGATTCTGATGGTTGCGAGTTTGCTGTTGCCGATTATCGCTTTCGGTGCGGTCAAGGCGATGAAGATTGCGCCGACGGACGTTCGTAAGTTGCTGCCGACCGATTTTGAAGAAGCCAAAATCTACGATCAGTTCCAAGCGCGGTTTGGCGTGGATGAAATGATCGTTGCCAGCTGGGAAGCGTGTACCATCGACAACCCTGCGGTTCTGGAATTTCAGGACGCGCTTGTCAACGCGCGTGATGAAGATGGCAAGCTCTTCGTCGACGTCACCAGTGGTATCAAAATGCGATACCAAATCGAATCGGCGCGCGTCCCGACTCACATCGCCTCCCAGAGAATCTCCGGTTTGTTGCTTGGCCCCGACAAAAAGACAACCTGCATACTCGCATTTCCCGAAGCGCGGATTTCCAAGAATCGGCGGGAGCTAATCGCCCGGTTCTACCAGATTGCAGAAAAATCAATCGGTCTCAAACCTGACGAACTGCATCTTGGTGGCCCGACGGTCGACGGTGCTGCAATCGATATCGAAAGCAAACGGTCGCTCGATACCTTTCTGTGGATGTCGTTGCTGACGGTTATGTTTCTCACTTGGTTTCGTTTGCGCGATATCAAACTGACCCTATTGGTGATGGCGACGGCCAGTATTTGTGCCGCAACTGCACTGGCATGCCTGTATTACTCTGGCGGTCAAATGAACCTGACCATGGTGATGCTGCCGACGCTAATTTTTGTGCTTGGCGTTTCGGGGGCCATCCACATGGTCAATTACTACCGCAAGGCGGCCGCCCAAGGGGCCGGTGTGGCTTCGGCCGAAATCGCAATCCGGGACGGCCGCTTTCCGGTGATCCTCTCTTCGATCACGACATCGATTGGTCTGTGCTCACTAGCTACCAGCCAGATCAAGCCCATCGGCCAGTTTGGACTCTATAGCGCGATTGGCGTGTTGTTGTCGCTTCCGATTGTGTTGTTGGTACTGCCGGCCATTCTGCACAGGATGCAAGGGAAGATCAGCACTCACTTCTCCGATGCCGGCGGTTTGGAGAAACGCGAGCGCGAAACGGGGGTCAGCCGATCGATGTCTGTGCTAGTCAATTGGGTTTGTCGTTCGCACCAAATCATTATTACTCCTACGATCATTTTGCTGACGATACTTGGAACGGGCATTTTTAGTTTGAAAGCTTCGGTGAAGCTGCAGAATCGGTTTTCCTCACGCGCGCGAATTATCGCCGACTATCAATGGCTTGAGTCGAGGTTAGGGCCGCTTGTGCCAATGGAGATTGCTTTACATTTCGACGCCGAGAATTGCTTGACGCCGTGGCAGCAAATGCAAATGATGCAGTCGATCGAACGGGCGGTAAAACAGACCACCGCCGTTAGCGCGTCATTTTCGGCGGCTACCTTTGAGCCTATCGTACCCAAAGGCTTACGCGCGATTACACGGATGCAACGTCTGGCGATGATCGATCTCTGGGAGGATAGCCTGCCAGCGCTCGCGGAAGCTCGGCTGGTCAGTTTCGAGGGAGATTCGACTTGGTGGCGCGTCAGCTTGCGAATCGCAGCGATGAACGACATCGACTATGGCCAGTTTATCGAAACGGTGAATCGAAACGTCAACAACCAATTGAGGTTTCTCGATCAACCAGGCGTTACGGCTGACGTAACCGGTGGTGTGCCGCTGATTTATAAAGCGCAGCGTCAAATTCTGCGCGACCTAACGCTGAGTTTCGTTACGGCTTTTCTATTGATCACGCTGGTGCTAATGTTTGTCATTCGCAGTTTTCGTGGTGGATTGGTCGCGATGCTGCCAAACGTGTTTCCACCGTTGATGGTGTTTGGAACCATGGGGTGGCTGGGAGCATCGATCGAAATTGGTTCGGTCATGACCGC
>CALKXO010000239.1 GCA_938003615.1 uncultured Pirellulaceae bacterium
ACAAGCTCGGCACCACACTGACGAGCAAACGTCAACTCGCGTACAATGAAGCAAAAGCGACCTGAAGCAATCGGGCCGCAAAAAAACAGGTCCAAAAGATTTTTGCACCGCCACCACCGCACTCCCCTCTGTTTCCTACAATGGGTGGGTCGGCGCAATGACGCTGCGCGTTTCATTGGCTTGACGCCACCCTACTTGTCGATCACTTTCGGCAGACGCACCACCAGTCGATCATAACTCGGTGTGCCAAGCTTGGAACAGAAAGGCGGCTGGGATTTTGCACCACAACTCCAGTTTTTTAACACCCCGGGCTTACGCATGTATTGTTCCACGTTTTTAGGTACACCCATCAGATTGGTGCTTGCCGAGCATCCAGTAGGGTGGGTCGCTCGAGTTTCGCGACAGCGGAAACCAGACCCTCCACCGCACTCTGTTTCCTACAATTGGTGGGTCGGCGCAATTAATTACACAGCGCGTTTCATTGGCTTGACGCCACCCTACTTGTAGATCACTTTCGTCAGTAGCACCACCAGGCAATCATATTTCGGTGTGCCAAGCTTGGAACAGAAAGGCCGCTGGGATTTTGCACCACATCTCCAGTTTTTTAATACCCCAGCGCTAGCACCGGTTTTGCGCGACGGAACTGTGGCTATCGCCAAAACGGTTAACCCCAAAATTAAAAATTTGACAAACCACTAGAAATAGTCCTGAGATAGATTCCTAGTTTACCTCTTCACAGAGAGTCGTTTTACGCAACTCTTTTCTTCGAGACGATGGCCAACCGAAGGTCGGCTGATACTGCAGATCAGGAAGTTATTTCGTGATAATTCCCGAATGGCGAAAGTCACTGGTTTAATAAAGTCAACTTCGGTGGCTAGTAAGAGCAATGGCGGAACGTTTCAGGAAGTTGCGGTGACTCTCTGCTCGATATCAGCGGCCATCGCGGCGCGTTCGACAGATGACGATCTAGATTATTGGCAAATTAGCATTTTTGTATGCTATCTGGCGGAAAGTGATGTTTGGCCAAAAGGCGAAATCGTCTCTAATTCGTGTCAACTAGCGATCGTTCTTCTCGATAATGCCCGGCTAGTGTTCACTTGATCCGAAAAGGCTCCCCAAATGCGATTTAATCAACTGTTTTGTGCTGCAGCAACCGCTGCAATGCTCGCCGTTCTTGCTGGCACTCAAGCCCAAGCTCAAACACAACCTGCAATGTCTCCCTACCCAACCGGACCGACCGAGTTGGCGCCCTCGAATTACAGCGCTCCTGTGATTGCCCCGCACGGCAGTCCATGCGGTTGCGGCTCAGTGGCAGTGCGTCAACCCAATGTAGGTTGTGCTGCATGCAGCCAAGCACCCATCGTTAACATGCCCCAAGACTATTCGCCCGTCCAAGCTTGCTGTACTCCACTTGGTCGGTTGGGGATTCCTTCACTGCCTACGCCGGCGCGAAGTTATCGACCACCGATGGGAAGAGCCAATGGTCGACCCTTGTTTGGAAAATGGCAAGGCTTCTAGGCAAGCTCAATTTTTATCACGAGCAGTCGAACATCAAACAGGTCGGAATTTACCGGCCTGTTTTCGTTTAATTCTGATATGTCCTGACCTAAAACTGATGTGACGGGGAGCACTACTGCATGCCGTTGGCGGTATTCGTTAAGCGTTCAAACCCGTCTAGCGTTCAAACCCGTCTAGCGTTTTATTCCCTTAGCGAATCACTCGGCTCCTCCGTCAAAAACGTTGGTGAAAAAGATTAAGGGATGGCAGTTTAACGCTGCGTTGGATCGTCTGCGTCGATGTCGTTCCAGTTCAACGGTGTGCCGCGTGAGATCAGTTTGTTGGCGGTTGCTGCGAGAACGTTTGAGAGATATTTGGGGGCGAGGCCGTTTCCAGGACGAATCGACCGAACGTTCTGTGGCGTGAATCTCTCACCCGGTTGAATGTCGGCCACCGCAAACAAGCTTCTGCGAAAGGCGATGTTTGCGGCATCGTTCTCATTGGGGCCAAAGTGTACTTTTCCGATCGCCGCTTCGGCAACGCGGATTTGACGAATCAATTCGGCGAATTCGTCCGGCTCTAGTGAAAATGAACTGTCGGGACCGCCGTCGCTTCGCGCGCAGGTAATATGTTTTTCAATGACGCTGGCGCCAAGTGCCACTGAGGTTACAGCCGCCGTGTGGCACAGCGTATGGTCAGAGAGTCCGATCGGAATCTCAAACTGCTCACGCAGCGCCCCGATCGTAGCGAGGTTCATCGAATCGGGAGCCGCCGGATAGGCACTAGTACACTTCAGTAGGCAAATCTGTGTGCAGCCGTTCTCGTTCAGCGTTTCGACCGCCAGTTGGATTTCCTGCAAGGTCGCCATTCCTGTGGAAACGATCACGGGTTTGCCCGTCTGCGCTACAGCAGCCAACAGGCCTGTGTCCACCACTTCAAACGATGCGATCTTGTAGGCAGGAACTTCCAACGACTGTAGGAAATCAACGGCACTCTGATCGAAGGGACTACTGAAGAGTGTGATGCCTATCGCGTCGGCGTGCTGTTTGAGTTTGGGCTGCCAATCCCATGGCATGGCGGCACCGGAGTAGAGTTGGTGCAGGGTTTGTCCATCCCAGAGGGTGCCCTGTTGGATCTGAAAATGAGGTTTGTCACAGTCTAGCGTCAGCGTATCGGCGGTATAGGTTTGGAGTTTGACGGCGTCAGCGCCGGCGGTTTGGGCGGCGTCGATCAACTGGACCGTTTTGTTGTAATCGTGGTTATGATTGGCCGAGATTTCGGCAATCACGTAGACGGGATGGCCGTCGCCGATTGGACGGTCTTGAATTTGAAAGGTCTTCATGTGTCAGAGGATAACACTTAAAACCTCTATGGAGAACCACCGATTTAGCGTCCTATTAACGGTGCTTATCCCTACGCTGATTTGCGGATCGACTCTGGTATCTCAAGCGCGACCGATGGGTCGGGACGGCGGATATAGCGCAGTGCAATTTCGTCGTTGACGGTAACCGGGGCACTAAACTCATACCCGGCTTTCTCAAACGCTTTGCAAGACTGAGTGTTGGAAGGTTTGATATTGGCGATCACTTTGCTGACGCTGCCGAATTCACCGGCGTCTGCCAAAATCAGCGCACTTGCTTTTTCGATCACTGCCGGCCCCAGGCCTTTGCCACGTGCTTTGGGGTTGAGTGCGATACTGATCGTCGCGGACTGAAGATTTTCTGACAGATCCATTTGGACGCGCCCCAACGAATTGAGGTGGCGGTCTTGTGGAATCCACAAAATCCGGTTGGGTGCCGCAAGGGTTTGCACCAGCCACCTTCGGTGCTCGTCTTCACTGACGATTTCTTGGTGAAACGAAGCGTTGCGAACGACCGGATCGTTCTTCAGACTCATCAGCATCGCAAGATCCTGTGGTGAAGCGTTGCGGAAACTGATCACGCCCGCATGCAGCTTTCGCGCGACACGCGCAGCTCCCCGTCCATCGAGAAGTTGTCTACCTTTTTCTGACATCGACTGGCGCTGTTCGCGGTTGCGGACTAGTTTCTTGATCGCCATTTTGATGT
>CALKXO010000240.1 GCA_938003615.1 uncultured Pirellulaceae bacterium
CACAGAAACGGTAGTCTTTTTTGTGTTAGGCCGTGTCGAGCATGCAAAAAACAGCGTGCAAAAGGTTCGATGCAGTCATTACAAAATGAGATTGATTAGATGCGTTTGCTTACGCAAGCCAACGAGTAATGCGAGTTATTCGAATAAATGGACATCTTGAGGAATTACGGTTTGACGGTCCGCGCGTGGACGAATACATTCTTAAGAATCTTGCCAGCCTGCTCGTCAGCGGGCTCCGCGAGGAGGAGTCGTGAACCGGGTCAGGCCTGAAATATGGAGCAGCCCTAAGCGGTGTACTCTTGTGCGGAGCCTCCTAACGGGCAGGCTCTTTTCGTGGGTGCGGTTAAAAGTTTGGGCACAGGATCTTTAGCGCGATCCACTACTGCGGCACCGGTAATTGAGTACAATTCAGAGTCCGCCGGTAGTCTACGCCGGTGTTCTGCCAATCGCCTAAATAAGTGTCTGACCAAGTACTCAAGATCCACCCATCATGAATGCGTCTGAACAATATCAAGTCGTCGCTCTGCGCTATCGGCCTCAGCAATTTGACACACTGGTGGGGCAAAGCCACATCACGACGGCGCTGTCCAATGCGATCTCCCAAAATCGCGTCGGCCACGCGTACTTGTTCACCGGAGCACGTGGGGTTGGTAAAACCTCGTCGGCGAGAATTTTTGCTAAATGCCTAAACTGCGAAAAAGGGCCCTCGGCCGAACCCTGTAACGAATGCAATATCTGTGAAGCGGTCTCGGTAGGCGAAGACGTTGACGTGCTTGAGATCGACGGTGCCAGCAACCGCGGCATCGACGAAATTCGCCAGCTACGTTCGAACATTGCGGTTCGCCCAAGCCGTTCTCGGTACAAGATTTACATTATCGATGAAGTTCACATGCTGACGTCCCAAGCTTTCAACGCGCTGTTGAAAACGCTTGAAGAGCCGCCGGCGCATGTGAAGTTTATTTTTTGCACGACCGATCCGCAGAAAATTCCGATTACCGTTTTATCGCGTTGTCAGCGATTTGATTTCTCGCCGGTCAAAACAGACAAGATTGCTGATCGGCTTAGGGAGATTGCTGAAACGGAAAATGTCGTTGCCGAAGACGCGGCACTGCAGCTGTTGGCGCGACGCGCAAATGGATCGATGCGTGATAGCCAATCGCTGTTGGAGCAACTACTTTCTTTCTGTGGAGACAAAATTACGATAGAGGAAGTGCACCAGCTGTTGGGCACGACCGATATCAGCCGCATTGCCGAAATCGCGACAGCAATGACGGAGAAGGATTCTGCGAAAACGCTGGCTCTAATTCATGATAACCTTTCCTCGGGAGTCAACGCTGGTCAACTGGCGGATCAACTGTTGGCTTATTTCCGCGATATGATGGTGACGCGTGTTGGTTGCGGGGAAGACACGCTGATTTGCTGTTCCGCCAACGAGACCGCAGCGCTTTCCGAACAGGGCCAGCAGTTTGGCCTCGAGACAATTTTGATAGTCGTTCAGCTATTGGACAACGCTGTCGTGGCGATGCAGTCCAGTCTGCACGCGCGTGTGTTGCTAGAAGTCGCGGCAGTGAAAATTTGTGGCTTGGAACAACTGGAATCGATCGGGGCGCTGATCAAGTCGCTCTCAGGTGTCGGAAACGTGACCGTCAGGGCAGGGCAGGGCACCTCCGCTCCAGCGGCACAAACGGCTAAGAAAACCGCTGCAAAAAAAAACGAAGTAAATAACGGCCAGTCCGAATCGACCGCAGAAACTCGCACGGCGGAGGCGTCTATTGCACCTTCGGCGGCAATTACGCCTGCTTCTACGCCTGTTAGGTCAACGACGCAACAGATCGAGAGCCCGCCTCCGGTCGACCCGGTGTCCTTTGAGGCACCATCAACTTTAGAACCATCGGTTGCCGCGGCGTCTATCGCGGCCACTGCGGTAGCCACCACCGCGATCTCGGCTGGTGCCACGCAGGTTGGCGCTACGCCAATGGAAACTGGTCCAGCAACGCAGCCCGTCGTGTCACAAGCCGAAAGTGGGCAAGCCTTGAGTGGGCAAGCCGAGACTGGGCAATTGGCAAGTACAGTGTCGGACGATTCCGTTGAACGCGTCCGGGAGACATCGGACAGCGCGTCTGTGGCCAGCAACGTCGCCAGCGACGATACCAAAATAAACGACCAAAACGCGCGGGAGTTGTATCAGAGCGCGATAAATGCAATGGGTGACATGACCGCCAATATGGCTCAACGATTCGAAAAAGTGGAGCTGGTTAAAGGCAAGATGGTCGTGACGTTATTGGATGCCTATAATACCAATCTATGCTCCAAGCCCGAACGAAAGGCCAAGATTGAGTCGGCCGTTGGCGAGTTGGCCGGTGAGAAGATTCGAATTGATTTTGTAACCACCACCAGTCGCCCGGTTGAAACGGTTGCGGCGAAGCCAAAGCTGACTCGTATTCAGCAGATTCGCGAACTGCAGCAGCATCCGTTTGTCAAAGAGGCGATCGACTTGTTCAACTGCGAGATTTCTGACTACTATCATCAGCGCAAGGCGACGAGCTAGAGGTGCGCGTTTACCATTTTTTTACAATCCAACGACGGAAGGTTTCCCATGTTCAAAGGACTTGGCAACATCGCATCTTTGCTTAATTCGGCCAAAACGATGGGTCCGAAAATGCAAGAGATGCAAGAAAAATTATCTAAAGAACGGGTTGTTGGTACCAGTGGTGGCGGCATGGTCTCTGTTCACGCCAGCGGAGATGGCCAGATCATTAGCGTAAAATTTGATACGGTGTTGAGTGGTTCAAATGATATGGAAATGGCTCAAGATCTATTGCCGGCGGCGATAAACGCAGCGATGCAAAAGGCCAGCGAATTGAAAATGGAAATGATGAAGGGTGTTACGGAGGACTTGCCTCTTCCGGATAACATGGAGGAAATGATGAAGAACATTCTTGGTGGTGGAAGCTAGATGGCCGAATTAGCTGATTCTGTAACCCAAATGATCGAACAACTTTCGCGGTTGCCTGGGATCGGGAAGAAATCTGCCGAACGACTTGCCTATCATCTGTTGCGCGTCCCTGAGTCAGAGGCCTTCGCGCTGGCTGATTCGATACGCAGCGTGCGTGAGAACGTGCGGTATTGCTCTGTCTGTTTTAACCTAGCCGAATCAGAGAAATGTCGCATCTGCAGCGACGTCACGCGTGAGCAAAAGACGCTTTGCGTAGTGCAGCAACCACGTGACTTGATGGCACTTGAACAGTCAGGGACCTTTCGTGGGCTGTACCACGTTTTATTGGGCCGTTTGGCTCCGTTGGAGAATATAGGTCCGGACAACCTCACCATTGAGGCGTTAGTGAAACGCATCGCCGGTGGTGACTTCAATGAAGTCATTATGGCCACCAATCCAACCGTCGAGGGTGACGGGACAGCGCTGTACATCTCCAACCAATTGGCCGAATTTGATGTGAGGTTAACGCGCTTGGCACGGGGAATCACTACCGGTAGTATCCTTGAGTACACCAACAAAGAAATTTTGGCCGATGCAATTTCCGGTAGACAACCCCTTTAATTGAATTTCTATGTGAAGCGACGGGCGAAGTGGTGGTCAGACAAAGGTACGAGGGAGTTGATTTACTGGTATAATTGGCCTTTGCAGAATTCCGGTTTCGGTCACAATCACACAAAACACTTGGTTTGATGATTCGGTCGAAACCAGACGTTTTTTTTGGCGTACATTTAGGCCACTGAATAACGTATCCCCTGCGGATTCACAAATACCGATTGGCTCTTTGGATATTCTTATTGATGAAATTTTCGTTTGGTCAAAATTTACAGCAGAAGCTCTCTCAGACGATGTCCCCGCGGATGTATCAGTCGATGGAGATCCTTAGCTTGGCCAATGCGGAACTCGATGAGAAGATTGAACAAGAACTGATCGACAACCCGGTTTTAGAAAAGCAAACCGAGGGTCCGGAGACTGATCCAAATCAGCCCAAGGAAAAGGAGAAAGAGGGACAGCAAGAGTTGCTGATCGAGGACAACACCAACAACGCCGATGATTTTGAGCGTCTGTTGGAGATGAATAAAGATGTCCCCGAGTTTTTTGATGAGCGCCCTCGTATGTCGGCCAATCGGGTTCAGGAAAGTGCCGATCGTCAGCACGATATGATGGCCAACGTCGCTACCCGCAGCGAAACGTTGCACGATTTTCTAATTGCTCAATTGCATGAGCGTGACATCGATGAACCAATTCTGAAAATATGTGAGCGTATCGTTTCAACGCTCTCGGCAGCCGATGGAGCCTATTTTCGCGTCAGCCTTGCGGATCTACTCCCGGCGGATGCCACGGAAGACAAATTGGATCTGGCCGAAGAAGCTTTGGCACATGTTCAAGATCTTGAACCGGTCGGCGTCGCCGCACGTGACCTGCAAGAACGGCTGATGATGCAGTTGTCTTCCGAAATCCCTAACTATCCACACGTCCGGACGTTGATTCTGGATCACTTAGCGGATCTGCAATTTAATCGCCTTCCGTTGATTGAGAAGAAGACGGGGCTGAGTATCGACGAAATCAATGCCGCTTGGGCTTCGATTCGACGAATGGATCCGCTGCCGTGTAGTAGTTTCATTGATAGCCATGTCGCAACAATCAAGCCCGATCTTTGGTTGGAAAAGGACGACAATGGCGACTACAAGGTGAAGATGGAAGAAGGCCCACAACGGAATCTGTTCATTAGTAACCGTTTTCGCCAGATTCTTGCTAACGGACAGTCGTCTGCCGAAGAGAAAGAGTTTATCAAACGCAAAATCAATTCGGCTCAGTGGTTGATCGAAGCCATCGAACAACGCCGGAACACGTTGCTGAAAGTTGCGCAACATGTGGTCGAATTTCAATCGGAGTTTTTGGATAACGGCCCGGAGTATCTCAAGCCTCTGAAAATGGAGCAAATCGCCGAAAAGGTTGGCGTGCACCTCACGACGGTCAGCCGCGCTGTCGGAGATAAGTACATGGAAACCCATCGCGGCGTCCTTCCGTTGAAGATGTTCTTTGTTCATGGAACGACAACCGAGGATGGCGAAGATATTGCTTGGAGTAAAATTCGTATTGAATTGCAG
>CALKXO010000241.1 GCA_938003615.1 uncultured Pirellulaceae bacterium
CCGGATTAGGTATCGTTCCAATCCCAACGGCTATCGAAAAGGAAGTGAAGTCCCAGTATGGGATGCAGTTGGTCGGTCGGCTAGATGACGTCGTCGAACGCTTCTTCGCTATCTCCGTCGAGAAAAGGGTACACCATCCGGCCGTGCTGGCGATCGTGAAGCAAGCGCGCAGTCAGATCTTCGAAAATACTGACAAGGAATAGGTTTCTCGATAGGTTTCTCCTTCTTTGTTAGCGACTCATATTGTCAGGCTCAAAACTCAAGAGTCTTGCGAGTCGCTGGCAAAAGTTCGTGACCCATCTTACGCTTCACCACGTAGCGGTTGCCCATTTTCAAACCAGTCGATAAGTTCATGCCGAATGGATACCACGCGCCTCCTGCGGCTATCGAAAGCCAGTTCCTATCGAAAGCCAGTTCCCATCGAATGAAAGAGTCTGACGTCCCATCATCGAAGACCAATTACAGTAACGATAATCGCCACTTGATCTGGTGGTGCGGCATCGGCACTGCGCTGCTTTACGCCTGCATCACGTGGCTCAGTTTCTTCTGCGATCCTCAGACACCCGGGCAACAACGCCCGTTGCTGGCGGTCCTAACTCTTTTTAGCATCGCTGGCATCGCGTATTTAACGCTTTGTTGGAGACTGATCTTCCGTGGGCAGGATAGTTCGGCGAAATCTCTTTCTGTGATTGTCGGATGGGCAATTGTCTTTCGCATTATCCTGTTGTTCGCGCTTCCTATCCAAGAGGTTGACCTTTACCGATACATCTGGGACGGCGTGGTGACCGCACAGGGAATCAGCCCTTTTAAATTTTCCCCCGAAGAGATCGAGGATCAACTCGCGGCAAGAGAGGGTGGCACAACAAACGCTTCGTTCCGCTATCGCACTAAAGTATCCGAGCAACAACAAGTTACGGCACTGGCGACGTTGGCCGGTGGAGAAGATCTGGCGGAAGTATTCGAGCAAGTTCATTTCAAGCAATACACGACCCCTTACCCTCCGACCAACCAACCTGTGTTTGCCGTTGCCGCATTGATCGGTCAGGCCATAGGAAACTTTTGGGGGTATCTCTATGCGATGAAAGGGATCTTGATCCTCTTCGATATCGCGACGGGTTTGGTGTTGATAAAACTGCTGGCTCGTTTGAGCCTTCCCCAAACGTGGTCGGTCGCATGGTTCTGGTGCCCCTTGGTGATGAAGGAAATCGCAAACAGCGGACACCTAGATTCGATCGCCGTATTTTTGACAACCTTTGCCATCTGGATGTTGGTTCGGGCTTTGTGCTTATCGGCTTCGGATAGGAAGGCAGGGATACCGTATCTCAGCGGCGCGTTTGCGGTTCTGGCGCTTGCCGTTGGTGCCAAGATTTATCCGATCGTTTTATTCCCGTTGTTTGCCGTCGCGGCCGTGAGACGTTTCGGCGTCAGAGCTTTTGTGCCTGTCCTGCTATTTCCCGTTTTGGTCGGAGTATTATTGTGGCCAATTCTGTGCCACCTCGAATCGGTTCAATCGCTCAAGCAGCAACTGACGGGCGTTGAAAATAGAATCGTCTCGGCCCCGCCTCCGGGGATTGAAGCATTTGCGCGGCATTGGGAGATGAATGATTTCCTGTTTATGGTGCTTGTAGAGAATCTAAAACCGTACGGACAAAAACCCGAAGATGCCGACCCGGCAGTCGGCGACCTCCCATCGCGTATTTGGTTTGTCAAAACCACCAACGCGTTCCGCCATCACGCGGCCGAAGCTGTTGCTAAGGCGGTTTCCACGATTAAAAAAGCCGAAGCTCCGTTCTGGCTGACTCGCCGGATTACGCTGGGGGTGTTCGGGCTGGTGTTGTTGTGGGCGTGTGCGCGGGTGAGTCGGTCAAACGACCCCCGGTTGTTCTTGGAGATGACATTCTTGACGATCGCTTGGTTTTGGTTGCTCGCCCCGACTCAGAATCCGTGGTATTGGACGTGGGCGTTACCGATGATTTGCTTTTGCCGCAATCCAGTGTGGTACTTGTTCGCATTCACATCGCTGGCGTACTACCTGCGGTTCTACTGCGAGTATCATCTGATGGGTGATGAGGGTAAATTCGCAACGCCTTATGCCGGGACGGAATTGTTTGACTTTGTTGTCCCGATCCTCGAATTCGCTCCACTACTGTTGATGTTGATGCTCGTAATGCTAATACGAATCTCACGCAAGGCGGGGCATGCAGCAAATGGAGGTCGAGTTGCGGCAACCGAATAACGCCAGCCAAACTGCATCAGGGCAGAATAGTTTTCAAACGGGGCAATTCATACAAAAGCGTTAAAACGTAACTCCCTCGGTGACTTAGGTACCGGAAGGCTCGCGTCGAATGCCACTCACTTCAGATCTTCGACACCAATTTCGAGTAGCCGAAGTCGCCAGACTTTGGATGCCTTAAGGGCAAACTTTCCAATCTCTGGCGAGATCGGCTACCTCAGATTTGAAGTTAGAAAAATAGAGTTCTTCAACTCGGTTGGCAGCCCGATTCATGACTCGTCATCAATCGTCATCGCTGGGGAAGATCTCACTGATCGACTCGTGCTGGTGGATGCGTTTGATCGCCATCCCCAGCATCGGCGCGACGGAAAGAATTTTCATCTTGGTGAGCATTTTTTCGTCGCTCACGGGCACGGTGTCGGTGACCACCACACTGTCGATCGGTGCATTGCGCAATCGCTCAATCGCTTTGCCAGCAAAAATACCGTGCGTCGATGCCACGTGAATTTCTCTCGCACCTTTTTTCTTGACCAGCTCCGCAGCACCACAAATCGAGCCGGCAGTGCTGATCATGTCGTCAAACATCAACGCCACTTTTCCTTCTAGCGAACCGCCGATGATGTTCTCTTGAACGACTTTTTCCGCCGAAAAACGACGCTTGTCGATGATCGCCAATTCTCCTCCTAAGCGTTTGGCGTGGCCCACGGCGCGTTTGATGCTGCCCTCATCGGGACTAACGATCACCAAATCTTCCGTCGGGATATTCAACGATTTGAAATGCTCATTCAACACGCTGCCTGCGTAAAGGTGATCGACCGGCAAATCAAAAAAACCTTGAATCTGTGCCGCATGCAGGTCCATCGTCAAAACGCGATCAGCTCCGGCGCGGACGATCATGTTGGCCACCAATTTCGCGGTAATCGGCACACGTCCTTCGTCTTTGCGGTCCTGACGGGCGTAACCGTAGTAAGGAATCACTGCTGTAATTCGATCAGCACTAGCTCGTATGCAAGTGTCAATCAGAATCAGCAGCTCCATCAGGCTATCGTTGACCGGCGGACAAGTCGGTTGCACGATGAAAACGTCACGACCGCGCACGTCTTCGATTTTGCAGTGGAACTCACTGTCAGGGAACGTTGAAAACCGCACTTCGCCCAACGGCAATTTTAGGTAATCACAAATCTTGGAGGTCAGTTCCGGATTTGATCGGCCGCTGAAGATCTTCAGTTGACGGTTCATAAATTAGCAGGGTTGGGAGAGAGACGGACGTAAACAAGAAATCAAACATTCCTAAAACAGGACAGTGCGAACTTAGCACCTATCCTGTAAACGTTGGTCGGATAGGAGTGATGCGTCCGACAAAAGGCAGATCTAAAGGCAGATCTAAAGGCAGATCTAAAGGTGAGATAGGCTTCCAGCCTGTCAAAATTGTTTTATAGATGACAGGCTGGAAGCCTATCCCACCACTTTTTTTCGTGGGCATCAGGAGTGCCCAACCTACGACGCGGTTTCGGGATAAGTTCTCAGTCGACTGGACTAACCCCCGTTCAATTCGTTCATCGCTTGCTCGACCGCAGCAAGGTGCTCGACCGTGTTGACGCTGAGCGCTTCGATCGGCTTGAGAACTGCTAGAGCTCGCACGTCTTCGTTATCCGAAAGCATGATCGCTGGCACATCAGTGATATAGTACTCGTTCTGGCTATTGTCGCTATCGAGTCGGTCTAGGGTTCCGATCAACTTCTGGCCATCGAAGACATATGTGCTCATATTGACTTCGTTGATCTTGCGTTGCTCGTCGGTGGCGTCTCTTTCTTCGACGATCCCAGTAAACTTCCCGTCGCCGTCTCGCACAATGCGGCCCAGCCCCGTCGGATTCTCGTGCAGCAACGATCCCAACACACAGCCGGGCTTGGTAGATTGGTACTCGTCCAGCAGCGCCTTGATTGATTCCGCTTGCAGCATTGGAGAATCGCCAGCAACGACGACAATGCCGCCATCGTGGCTTGCAATGTTGTCGCGGCACATCATTACCGCGTGACCAGTTCCCAGTTGCTCGGTTTGGAGAGCAAATTCGAGATTGTCGTAGCTTGCGAGCTGTTTTTTTACTTCATCCGCTTTGTACCCGACCACGACAACGATTTTCTCAACGCCTGCCTCCCGCAGTGAATCCAGCACATACTCAACCAGCGGTCGCCCGTTGGCTTGGCACAGGACCTTGGGTAGGTCAGATTTCATGCGGGTGCCTTTACCGGCAGCAAGCACGACAGCAATTGGGGCACTCATGGTTGGCTCTTCAAAAAGTGGCGTTTGTTGGTGGTTTTGCAATAATTCTGGCGCCCATGCCAGCGAACCCCCATGAAAACCGAAACGGACCGTTTTTTCCAGTCCTCTATT
>CALKXO010000242.1 GCA_938003615.1 uncultured Pirellulaceae bacterium
TGCGCTGGACCGACGGAAATTACCTGTTTGACAGCCCAAAGCCCGACCTTCCCCTGTCGCCATCAAAAAACTCATCCAAAATTGGACCTTCCGGCAAACCGAAACTAGGTCAAGATAGGTTTACCGACAGACACTAGACTAATTGGAACATTCAAAAGATCGCTATCCTCACTTCTGTAATGCTCAACTTCACTACACGTCAATCTGAGTTCGCAATGCCTCCTGAATGGGCACCGCAGGCGGCGACGTGGCTGAGTTTTCCGATCAACAGCGATACGTGGTCGCAGAATCGATCAGCTGCGCAGGCAGAGTTTGCGCTGCTGGTTCACGCTATCGCGGCTGATCAAAAAGCCTACGTGATGTGCGGCGGCCATGGACATCGCAAAACGGCCCAGCGTATCATCCTAGATCAACACGAAGGTTTTCTGAGCCAGCAACAGATTGAGAACATTGAACTGGTCGCTATTGAGACCAATGATGCTTGGGCGCGTGATTACGCGCCGACGTTTGCGAAATCCGTTACATCCAAAGAGTCTGATGGCAAGCTGTATTCAATTGACTGGCACTACAACGCATGGGGTGGCAAGTACCCGCCGTTTGATCTGGATCAACAGGTTGCTGGCAAGGTAGCAAAATGGCTGGGCATCGAAAACGTTGCTGCCGGCATCTGCGCCGAAGGAGGCGCTCTGGAAATCAATAGCGCGGGCGTGCTACTGGTGACTCGTTCAAGCGTTCTGAACGACAACCGGAATCCAAGCGCTGATCAAAGCCTGGACCAATGCCATATCGAAGCACTCTTTCAAAACCTCTTGGGAGCAAAACATATCGTTTGGCTGCCAGGCGATCAGGTTGGGCCAACCGTGCTGGGTGACGATACCGACGGACACATCGACCAACTAGCGCGTTTCACAGATGACTCAACGATCGTCTATGCATGGACCGAGGACGCCGACGACCCGCAACGCGCTGGACTAGAAAACAATCTGATTGAGCTAAAACGGCAGATGAATGGAATTGATACGGGTTGTCGCTTTGTTCCGCTACCGCTGCCGCCGGCGATCACCCATTGCGACCTCCGAGTGCCGGCCAGTTACTGCAACTTTCTGATCACCAACCAAAGCGTGTTGGTCCCTCAATTTGGCGCGGACGAAGCTGACGCACGCGCGCTGGCGATTCTCTCGCCGCTGTTTCCCGATCGACGGCTGGTTCCATTGCCATCGAAAGAATTGGCCGTGGGCCTAGGCTCTTTTCACTGCTTGACTCAACAGCAGCCGCTTTAGGCCAAGTCGAAGCAACCCACTTGAAGCGACTGACTTCAGAATTGCTGGGGGAAACCTGTTAAAACCGGTTTCCCATTTGTCAAAAAACTTCGGAAAAATGACCAATCCTTGGGCGTTTATGAGAAAATACCCCCAATCTTTCATTCTTTAAGAAACCTTAACCATCACTTAACAGTCGGTAGCTACTTTGGTGGACGTTGTTGAACACAAATTTCAAGGGAATCTGAAGATCACATGAAAAGCTTTCTCCGTACTCTACCGATCATTGCTCTGGTTTTAGGTCTTTCCATTGGATGCGAAAGACCATCTAAGCCTACCTCTTCGCCTAGCGGTTCTGGCTCTAGTTCTAGTTCTGGTTCATCGACCTCCAATGCAGCAGCTCCTAATACGAGCCTTAAAGGCCAGGTGATGATCGAAGGATCAAGCACCGTTGAGCCAATTTCGCTCAAAGCCAAAGAAGAATTCAAGAACAAGTTTTCTGCGGTTAACGTTTCGGTCAGTGGCCAGGGAACGGGCAACGGTTTTAAAGCACTCGCTAAAGGTGAATGCGATGTGTCCGATGCCTCTCGTCCAATCAAAAGCAAAGAACTTAAGCTCTGCCAAGAGGCGGGAGTCAAGTTTTACGAGATCCCAGTGGCCTATGATGGCTTGACCATTGTCGTCAACAAGAAAAACGATTTCGTCAAATCGTTGTCGGTTGATCAATTGAAAAAAATCTTCCGTGAAGACATGGCTGCGAAGACTTGGAAAGATGTTGATGAAAGCTGGCCGAACAAAGCCATCACGATTTTTGCTCCAGGCATCGCTTCAGGTACGCATGACTACTTTATTGAAGTCATCGGCAAGAAAGACAACAAAGGCATGCGTAGCGACGGCCAAACGACCAAGAGTGAAGACGACAAAACTCTGGTTACTGGCGTCAAACAAGACGAAACGGCAATTGGCTTCTTTGGGTACTCTTACTACCAAGCAAACAAAGACGAACTGAAAGCCGTTCCGATCGTCAATCCAAAAACAGAAGAAGCTGTCATGCCATCGATCGATACAATCGAATCTGGCGAGTATGCACCTTTTAGTCGTCCGCTGTTGATTTACGCCAACGCCGAAAATTACGAACGTGCAGAGGTTCAGGAATTCGTTGACTTCTATGTTGCCAACGCCGCGATGCTGGCCAAGGAAGCGCGTTACGTTGCCTTGCCACAGTCGATTTACGATGCGGCTCGGAAAAACATTGACGAGGGCAAAACGGGAACTCACTTCCTAGATGCCGAAGGCGAAAAGCGTTCGGGCGGAGTAACGGCGGTCTTTGTTCCAGAGAATCTGAGTAATTAGTTCCGACGTAGCCACGCTCGCCAGAGCGTGGAACCGGCGTCAAGCAACGGTAGCCATCTAGTTGGGGGATGGGAGGAAGAGGATCCAACAGGGGAAGAAGATCCAACATTTTTGCCTCTTCTTCACGGATTTATTGGTTCTAAGAACCTATTGCGAAACCTCGTCATAGATTGGACATTGCTGTCCGACTCGAGGTTTTAGGATGGGTGCTAAATCGAACACCAAAATTCGGAAATTCTCACTGGTCAAATTGCAGCATAACGTTCAAAATCTTGGCGCTTTGAAATCGCTGCAAGGGTTCTCCCACAAAAAATGACATCCAACTCCGCCAACGCGACCGAAACGCCCTCATTTGAGAGCTTTCATCGCCGCAACCCTACGGTCAGCAAGATCTCCCAAACGTTGGTGATGACAGCGCTCGTTGGATGTGGACTGTTTTCTTTGGCGATTACCATCGGCATCATTGTGATGCTGGCTACCCAGTCAATCGGGTTCTTTTACAACGAGGAAGTTGCCGTCAATTTCTGGCAATTCCTCACCGACTCGCGCTGGACCATCGGCCAAACCCAAGGCGTGCCGCGGTACGGAATCTTGCCGCTGGTATCGGGAACGCTACGAATTACTGGGATCGCGATGTTAATCTCGTTGCCCATCGGTTTGACTTGCGCGATTTATCTTGCGGAATACGCCTCGCCACGTGTGCGAAGCATCCTAAAACCCGTTCTAGAAATTTTGGCCGGTATTCCTACCGTTGTCCTTGGATTTTTCGCGATCAAATTCATCACGCCGTGGCTGTTGCAGCCGCTGGGTGACTTCAAAACTTTCAATGCGGGTTCGGCAGGTATCGCTGTTGGCATTTTGTGTTTGCCTCTAGTCACGTCGCTGGCCGAAGATGCGTTGCGGTCAGTGCCCAATTCGTTACGCGAGGGCGCTTACGGCCTTGGATCGACTCGATTGGAAGTCACGCTAAAAGTGGTCGTACCGGCAGCTCTCTCAGGCATCATCTCCGCATTTCTACTGGCCCTATCTCGCGCCATCGGCGAGACAATGGTGGTTGCTTTGGCCGCTGGATCAACACCGACACTGACCGGCGATCCACGCGTGCCGTCCCAGACGATGACGGGGTTTATTGTCGAAACCTTCCAGAGCGAATCGATTGAACCTGATTCGATCGGGTACTATTCGATGTACGCGGTGGCAGCCGTTCTGTTTCTATTCACCTTTTCCATCACTCTGATTGGCCAACTGATCCGCATGCGTTATCGAGAGGTCTATAACTAATGGGACAGGAACAGTTCTACTCTACGCCGCGCAGTGAGGTGAAACGCAAGTCCAAGGACCAAGTCTTTTCTGTGATCTGTATGTTGATTGCGGGATTGGTCGTAGTAACCTTGTTGACCCTACTTGGATCGATCATTGCCACCGGTGGTTCATGGCTAAGCTGGGATTTTTTGTTTACCGAGCACCTAGAAGACAATCCTGAGCAATCAGGGATCGGTCAGGCGATCGTAGGGAGTATCGTGCTCTGTGGACTGTGCGCTTTGTTGGCGCTGCCCGTCGGAATCGGCACCGCGATTTTGCTTGAGGAGTTTCAACCTCGCAATCGAATTCTGAGATGGTTGCACTGGCTGGTGCAATTGAACATCAATAACTTGGCTGGTGTTCCCTCGATCGTCTACGGCATTCTGGGTGTGACTGCGTTCGTCTACATGTTCAATTGGTTCCCATCCATCACGCCTAACGACCCTCCTTCGTGGGAGATCGGTGCCACTCACATCTATCAAGTGAAAACGCTCGGCGGTCAGTACATCAAATTTGTCTGCCCTGACAAAAACGATCCTGCGTTAAGGGTCACCGAACCCATCGAAGCCTTTGACGATAACGGCAACAACTTCATGATCAATGTGGTCGAATCACGCAGTGATCAACCCGATGACCCGGTCCTGAAAAACCGGACGGTTCTCAAAGGAAAACTCACGTCGCGCTACTCTGAAAAAGCGTGGTACCATTTACATTTGCCGTTTGGCAAAACGGTTTTGTCCTCTGGGCTCACACTGGCGTTGGTGATCCTGCCGATTATTATCATTGCCTCCCAAGAAGCCATTCGATCGGTGCCAGATTCCCTTCGAGAAGCAGCGCTGGGGATGGGCGCAACGCGTTGGGAAGCGGTTCGCAATGTGGTCCTTCCAGCGGCGACTCCTGGATTTATGACGGGTGCGATTTTGGCGATGAGCCGCGCCGTCGGTGAAGCGGCGCCTGTGTTAGCGGTGATGGGTGGCGTGATGGGCACCACCAATGGGCTGACTAACCTGATGGACAAATCACCTGTCTTGCCTGTTTTGATTTATAAATGGGCCGGAGACGAAAACGCAGGTTTTGAAAATCTGTCTGCTGCTGCGATTATTGTATTACTGTTGATGCTGTTGGTGATGAATTCCATCGCCATCTGGATTCGCAACCGTTACGAGAAGAAGCTCGGGGCTTAATAAACTCCTCGATCCCAACCGATTGTTCACGTTTCTAACGCATGACAAATTCAATGAGCGATAAAACAACTCAACCCGATCAACTTCCGTCAACTGGTCAACCGAGCAGTACTTCGGCAAGCCCGGTCAGTAGCGGTGCGGAATCGAATCCGGAGGCCAAAGTGGCAATCGAGATCAAAGACTTTGATGCGTTTTACGGCGACTTCCAAGCGATTCGGAACATCAATTTAAACATCCCCGAAAAAACTGTCACTGCATTCATCGGGCCTTCGGGATGCGGTAAAAGTACATTGCTGAAATGGATCAACCGGATGAACGACATTGTTCCTTCGGCTCATGCTAAAGGTTCTATTCGTATTGGGGACTTGCAGATCCTCGACCGACAAACGGATGTCGTCGACCTTCGCCGCCGCATTGGAATGGTCTTTCAAAAACCGAATCCATTTCCAAAATCAATTTTTGACAACGTCGCTTTTGGGCCTCGGCTACACTTCCGCATCGACCGCAATGACCTCGCGGAACTGGTCGAATGGTCACTGAGAAAAGCGGCGGTTTGGGACGAGGTCAAGGATCGCCTACATAAATCGGCCCTTGGGCTCTCTGGTGGGCAGCAACAACGTTTGTGCATTGCACGAGCGATCGCGGCAGGTCCGGAGATCCTGCTGATGGACGAACCGTGTTCGGCATTAGATCCGGGTTCCACATCGCGCGTCGAAGACCTGATCTATGAATTGCGAGAGCAATACGCGATTGTGATGGTGACCCACAACATGCAGCAGGCCACTCGTTGTAGTGACCGCACCGCGTTTTTCTTTAAAGGCGAAGTCGTCGAAGAGGGGCCAACAGAACAGCTGTTCACCAACCCCAAAGAAAAGAAAACCGAAGAATACGTCACAGGAAAATTTGGCTAACGGACTCCAACTGTCGGCCAACGTGCGTATCATTAATCTCTATTGATCACTTCCAGCTATTTTTCGGGGGACGAAAAAATTTCTAAACATCTGCAACGCGACATCGATCAACTTCAGGACCGACTCATGTCGCTGTTTGGAAGCGTCGAACGAATGATCGAACACGCTACAGAAGTCCTGTGTGGACGCAACGTCAAACTAGCCCCCCAATTGGCCAAAGATGATACTTTAGTCGACCAGACAGAAGTAGAAATCGAAGAAGACTGCCTGAAAATTCTGGCACTTCACCAACCGTATGCCAGCGACCTACGCCAAGTCGCAACGGTGCTGAAAATAAACTCCGATCTGGAACGCATTGCCGATCTAGCATGCAACATCGCCGACCGAGGTGCCTGTGTACATCAGAACGATAATTTCCCTATCGCTGACGATCTGCCAGAGATGATTCGGATCGCCACACTGATGGTTCGTATGTCGCTGGACTCCTTCGTAAACATGGACGCGCCCAAGGCTAAAGAGGTCATCGAAATGGACGGGGCCGTCGATAATTTGCAACTGTCCGTGATCGACGAATTGTTGGCCATGATGAAAAAGGACTCGGCCTTGATCGAGGGTGCCCTGCACTGTTTCTCTGCATCCCGGCACGTGGAACGGATCGCTGATCATGCCGTCAATATTGCCGAAGACACCATCTATTTAGTCGATGGAGAGATCGTCCGGCATCAAAACGACGATGATGAGTAGACGGCTCTTCGAGGGGCCGAATATTAATTTTCGTTGAATTATTTATCGGTTTACGGCGTTCTTGTCATGATCCAAGTTGCTAGAGAAGATTGTATGCCCGTATCAAAACCTAACGGCGTCTTGCTGGAGCCTCACTCCAACTGCGTCAGATCGGCGCACTTTTAGCGTCCACAAATCTGGATTCATTTGTTAAGATATTTGCACCACACCACCATTGATTTGATTTTTCTTTCGCTGGTTGAAATTTCAGCCGGTGACCGACGGTTGTTAAAACAGCCGCGTTCTTACGCCAATCAAGTCTTTAATGCTCAAATTAAAAATTCTCGTAATAGAAGACGATCGCTCGTTAGCGAACGTGCTTGAATACAACCTCAGTAACTCTGGTTATGAGGTGTTCTGCGCCTACGATGGCCAAGACGGTCTCAACCAAGCCAGATCACGGTGTCCGGATCTGATTATTCTCGACGTGATGTTACCTATCGTCGACGGCGTTGAAGTCTGCCGCGAGCTACGTGCTGAATCTTCGACGCGCGAAACGCCCATCATGATGCTCACTGCGAAATCCGAAGAAACGGATCAGCTCATAGGGTTTTCTGTGGGTGCCGACGACTACGTGGTCAAACCTTTCAGCGTGCGCGTGTTGATGGAGCGTATGAAATCATTGCTTCGTCGACGGGATCGTGACATTGGAGGAGCCGACATTGTTACGATCGGACGCGTCACGGTGGATCGAATCAAGCACCGGGCATCGATCGACCAAAAACCGCTAGACCTAACGCCAAGTGAGTTTCGACTTCTGGACACGATGATTCGTCAGCCCGGACGCGCTTTTGATCGCACAGAGTTGATCGATTTGGCACTAGGCGCAGACACTATGGTGCTTGAGCGCACAATCGATGTCCATATTCGGTCGTTGCGAAAAAAGATGGGCGATGTCGCAGGTGTTGTCGAAACGGTGCGCGGCATCGGATATCGGTTCGGGGAAAAAAGTGGCGAAGCTGAATAGGCTGCCTTGCAAAAATCGACAAATCGACACGAGGAACCGTGGCCGCTGAACTCAACTCGTCCACTACATCAAAAAAGGATCTAGAACCTTCCACCTCCGCCGCCTCGGAGATCCAAACTGTAAGTTCCATTCTCCAGAAAGCCACCGGGAGGCATCTGAACACCTGCGTCGCCGGAGTTCTTTTTGATCATATATTCAATATCGGCAAGCAAGATCTTGGCTTTGCCCGTAAAGTCAGCTGCTCGTTCTGGTTTGATGACAGCCTTCTTCAATTTTTGAAGTCTCGGCAGCAACGTCTCTGTTTTGAATTGAGCATCAAATTTCTGATCAAACCGATTCAGCTCAATCAAAACACAAGCCACGATTTCCTCAGCTAAAACGTTTTGGACACTCGTGACAAATTCTCGCGCGAACTCCAATCGTTGATCTCCCGGTTGCAGGACGCCTTCGGCCAAATCAAAAAGTAATTGCTGTCTTTGGCGAGGAAGAGGACGATACGGACCGCTGTTGTTTAACACCGTGTCGAATAACCTCATGCGTGTCGCTGGATGGGTTTTTATGTCCAGCAAATCATCACGGTACAACGTAAAAACATCGACATCACTGAGCAACAACACGATCGACTTGTGTAATTGCAATCGCTGAGCTGGATCTGCCGCCAATCGTTTCAGCGCTTTCGCTAGAGCTGTCCCAGTCAACTTCTCTTTGTTTGCCGTGTCTACGAGTGATATTAAAATCCAGGAATTACCCGGCTTTTCTAGATGGCTCGCCAATGCTTCTCCCAACTGCCCTGCCCTCTGGTTAACCGACTTCGCTTTGGATATCCAATCGCTTGGGACAAAAGGGTCAGAAGCCCCCCTAGCCAACCAAAAGCTACAAAAATGGCGACTTGGCTCTGTTCCCTCGGCGATCTCAGTTTCAATAAATTCCACGATCTGGTCTGTATCAAGTGAATTGATTACTTTGACTAAAGCTCTGTAGTAAAGATCGGACTCTGCATTATTGCCAATAACGTTGCTACCGTGCTTCCGACACAATTTGCGGTTAAGTGTGATCAACGATTCAAATTCAGCTTTGGTTTCTACCGTTGCCGCACACGCTTTGAGTGCATCGGTTCTAGTGGCCGTATCTCGATCGCGCCGAGCCACCTGTAGCCAATGTTCAAAGGTCCGGTTTTGGAAAACTGGTTTATCGAGATCATTGATCGGTGAAACGGTCGGCTCCACACTTTCAAGCGCCGTCACTTTCACGATTTGCTTGATTCCTCGACTCATCGTGAGCTGATTGGGCGAAATCGCAAATGTGTTCTTGCCTGATTTCCAATCAAAAGACTGCTGCGTTTGCGTATCGACCACACGAATCAATTTCCCATCGGCGAACACTTGAATCTCAACATCGTCCACCTTCGACTCGATGACGATCTCTCCTTGGTCGGTCATCACACGAACGATCTGAGGGGACCAAAGCCACGCTCCCCAACCGGCCAACCCTATCAACAACCCCGCGATCAGCCAACGCAGACCGCCGGACTGCGGTTGCACTTTCGCAGTGGCGACACGAGGTGAGCCTTTTGATCAGACCATCGATCTGCCGCGAATCTGAGTCTTGGCTAGGATGATCAGCAATCAAAGCAGCCGCTACTTTCTCCGATAGCGTATCTCCCGAATCCAAACCGCGCAACGTTTCGTGACAGTGGGCGCATTTCTCCAAGTGATCCTCGCAGTGATCCAACTCCGGAGGCTCGAGTTTCCCTTGTAAAAACTCGATCAGCAGCGTTGGTTCAGGGCAATTTTCCGATGAGCGTTGTTTCATTTTGGCCGCCTTTTGTCTCAAGGTCTTATCTTAATATAAGCACTAGGTCATAAGCTTTCAGACACCATTAGCCGTTTTGGCACAAGCCACGGTTCCTTTTTCAATTGGAAACTTATGGCCGGGTGCTTAGACGGACCAATTCGTGCCCGCATCAAAGACTATGAAGCTGAGAGCCGATATTGTGGCGGAGACGCGAATTTTTCTGTTTTTCTGTCGGTTCGAATTTTGGTTAGGCACCGTCGGAAGAGTTTTCCCGCCGCCGATCTCACAAGAGATTGAAAAATTTACTGGATAGCCATGCAAAATCTGGTGACTTAGGCTACCGAAAGTGCGCTACATCAGCCCCTTCAATTCGTCGCGCAAGCGCTTCATCAATCGTGCTTTGGCCGAATAGATCGTCCAATTGCTGACCCCTGTTTCCTTGGCTGCTTGATCAACGGTCAATCCGTTGGCCATGACTGCTATTAAAGCTTTCCAAGTTCTAGGGTGGAAATCGGATTCCATTAGCGCCATGGTTTGCTGTAACAGCATCCGACCGTAGTCCAAATCCCAAGTGGATTCAGCGCGCGGTAGCGACGCGATTTATTCGAGCACTGAATTGCTAGCGACGCTCACGTCGGTTACTCTTTTTCGCTTCTTCTCGCGAAACTTGTTCAGCGTCACCGTTCTCAACCAGCCACGAAAACTGCCGGTCGTGTTGTACTGAAAATCAGGCAAACGGCGAAAGACAATGCTCAGCACCTCCTGTACCAAATCGGCGGCATCAAATTGTTGCAGTCCGACGTTCCGCGCCCAATGAAACATCAGTGGCGTGTATAGCTGAACAAATTTCTCCCAAGCATTTTGATCAACATTACCGTCCGGCGGATGTTGCAATCGAAACAACAAACTCCCTGAAGTCGTGTTCATGTTGATACTCGGGGACACCACAGAAGAAACGGAACCGCGCTATGATGCTTTACGCGTCAATCGTCGTCAACACAGCCGACTCAGTCTGTTTCCCATCAAACGCGGTCATCAATAAGCGCGTGCCGACAGTAATGTCTGGCAGCCCGTTGATTTTAACGACTCCGTTTTTATCGGACCGTGTCGCTTGGACCGGATGACCTTCGATATCGGCAAACCGAACGTCGGCTAGTGAAAGCGTTTTGATCGGAGGCAATTTGGACACCGGCTTGCGTCCCGTTGCAGACGCCACGGTGCTGATGGTTCCGCCGCCGCGCGGTGTCTCTGAAGTCGCGTCGATTAGGTTCCGGATGCGCATGCCGATTGTCGCGTCTCGCGGACGTGGATCAAATTCCATCTCGAGAAAGTTCCAGTACTCGGGCTCGCCTTCTGCGCGTGGCGTGAGATTCGGATCGGCCCATTTTTTGTGGTACAGCGCAGAGACTTCCACATCTCGACCATCAACGTCCTTCATCTTAGGACCAAAGCCGGGGATCACCATGCGGCCACCGGTTCGACCGATCGGACCAAAGCTGCATTCAATGACACCATGTTCTACATTTTTCATCAAGCAACCATTGTGCACATCGCCGTACACCGAAACGACTCCTTGCCTGCCGCCCAAGAGTTCAAGCACTCGATCGGCACCCGCTTTCACCCAACCAGCGTAGTCGGCCGTGACTCGATCGCGCTGGTGAAAGCGCTTGGGATGGGTCTCGCTCAAATTTCCGTCTTTTGATTTCGCTCCACCCCAAACCGTATGCATGCCACTGACGCCCGTCAGGCAAATCAGCGGAGAGGAATCGGTGGCCAGCTGTTCTTGCAGCCAACCAAATTGCTCTTCCCCGAGCAAACTACGCGTCGGGTCGGTGCGGTCATAAAGGCTTTTGAATTTCTCCCAGCCTCCGTCATCCCACATATCAACATCTTGGCTACTGCGCCACGCGCGCGAGTCGAGCACCATCAATGTGAAGTCTTTATTCGGCATCTTCCAAGCACGCCATGATTTCATATTGATCGTTGGATCAACCTCTTCTACTCCGGTCACCAAGTGGTGGACGATTTGAAAGTTTCGCCGCATGTAGTCACGGTCTTGGCCAAGCCCTTCAACATTTCGCATCGCAATTTGTTCAGGGCCTTTCACGTCATCCATGCCAAAATCGTGATCGCCAGGATTGATCACGTTCCAATGTCGCATCATCTGCCAGCGGCTGGTGGGTCCGCAAATCGACATTGTGACGATCTTGTAGGCGTCATCCGTACTCGGAGGATACATCAGCAGTTCCATATACCAGACGTCATCCTCCCACAGCATCACTTGGAAATCGTATTCCTCCAAATGCTGGTAGGCGCCGGTGGTTGGCTGATCACGCACTTGCCAGCCCTGGTAATCCATCTTCCACTGGTCGCCGACGCGCTTTTGCAAACCAGAATTGATTGCGTGACAACTAAGGCCGCAAACCTTGTAAGGCGCAGTCAGTCGTGGCAGTCGGCCAACGTAACTTCCGCTCTTTGGAACATCACCGACCCAACCGGTTCCGGGGCCGCACGCGTCAGTGCCGATGCGCCCGTCCGCGGTAACATCGACGCCGTCCTTCCAAACCGTGTAATACATCTCCGCATCCGCAGGATTCTTGGGCAAAGTCGCTGTGATGACAGCCGTGTTGCGACGCCATTGGTTGTCAACGATATCGGCCGTTCCACAAACCGGCACGTTCATCCAACCGCCTTCTGGCGAAGGAGAAGTCGCGATCCTGATTTCTGTACGCTGCCCCGGGGAGGCGAACAGCGCCACAAACTTGACCTGCCATTTTCCCGCCTCCTCTTTCAACGTATCGCCCAAGGGGTAGCACGTGTGGCAATCGGCGATGCCGATATTTCGTTCCGCCGGCGCGGCATCAGACTTGGAAGATTCTTTCGCGCTGTACTGATTCACTTCAAAATCGGTCAGACCACGACCACAAACACCGGCATATCCCCGTGTGTGTTTACGGTTAACCTGCGTTTTGAGTGTTGCCGTTTTATCGCCGCTGGTCAACGTAGCGACGATCGTGTTTTGGTCACCCTCGGCAGGCGATACCTCGACCTTCAATTTGAACCGCTCGCCCGGCGTTAAGTCAAAAGCCTCTGCGCTAACGACCGGAACATCGGCCAGCTGGTTTCGTTGCCGCACATACGGCGGTTCCTCCGGCGGTGAAATTAGGCTTAGCTTTTTATCGTCGGTCCATCCAATCAGCAAAGCATTTTTAATCAGATGAAAACTCTCAAATAGATGGCTGCCACCGATAGCAACTCCCGTCAATCCGAATCCATCGGAATACATCTTCCATTTTGCATCATCATCTTCGGCCGGAGCCGTACGTTCGGCAAGGAAAGTGAATTCGGCTTCAATGGTGAAAGATTTTTCAAACTTCTGTTCCGGACGCCACGCAATTCCAGGTGGCAACGATGGATCGTAGTCGGTTTGATAGTCAAATCCGTGTGTCATTCCATGGAAAGGAAATCCAGTCCGCCGAGCGCGATCGCCGTAGTTGCTAATTCTTCTCCGCAGCGTTCCGTTTTTGATACACCAGTAGCCCGGGTTGAGCGTCTGCCATTGATGTCCGAGAAAGGGCGAATCGATCAATGGCTGTTGCAAGGCACCGTGTATCGAAGCCGCGAGCCCGGTTGAGGGGGCCGACGCGGTGGTCGCGGTGGTTGCAACGGTCGCTGCCACCACCGCCGCAGCCGATGACTGGATCAGAAAATCGCGACGATCGGGAGAGGCAGGCTGATTCTTTGCAGCGGAAAATTCAGTGGGATCGGGTTTCATGGAAAGTCTGCTTTGTTCGACGGAGGTTTATATTCGACGGATTCGATCACCTTCATTGTGACTCAACGGATCGTCGATTCAAACCACTGGCCGCGCTAATTGTTCCTGTTCCAACAAGAAAGTCCGACTGTCTTGGTTCAGCGTGAAGTGGAATTTTGAGTTTGAGTTGTCGTGTTAAAAATAGCGAAACCTAACGTTATAGGACTCGCTGACATGCTCAGGTTTTACGCATTGGGCCAAACTCGGAAGTGAGGCGCGCGACATGCACTGATGTCGCCCACCTTCCGACTTCAGCACTACGGGGCGCTCGGGTTGCTCCTCAGCAGCGCCCTATCCTTCACCGCAGGTTCCTGCACTGGGCTAAAGATGCCAATCATCCAAGTCAAAGACAACATGTTTTTCCGAAGGATCGAATTGACTGGCAATTCCTTTGAGTACTTCTCGAACATCTCCCAAAGTAACTTCTTGCGGCGTTTCTAAGTTGAGAATCAAGCAAGCAATAGAGCGTTGCTGAAGCGTCTCGGCAAGTTGCTCGTAGGTCACAGTGGCTCCGTCCAAAAAGACACCTTGTTGCTTACTGTAAGACACCAACATTTCGTCTTCATACATGGCTGACCGCCCCCAGCTCCCTCCTGAGAAAACAACCAAAAGCTCACGAGCGCGGCGAGCTTTTGAGGCCGCTACCGCTCGATCAATTTTTGGAGCCATTGCTATCCACAGTGACGCACCGTCATCTTCAGTTTCCAATCGCTGACGAAATCGTTCTTTAAGCTCGGCAACGTCAATAGGCGAGCCGTTGACCACTTGTGGATAATGTTGGTCGCAATATCCCATAATCAAACGCCTTGCCTCGTGTCCAACGGAGGTCCGAGTCGTCAAAATACTTGACGAAAAAGTACTTAAGGCCGAGCTGCTACAACGTCCGTCGTAGACGTGCGAAAACAAGGCAAGGACGTTTTGCTTAGTGAGCCAATTATCGGGGGCCATAGAAAAGGCCCCAGGCATTTCACCCTCGACAGATTTGAGCTGATGCAAAAAACGTTCAGGGGTCACCTTGAAGTCACTATTCTCATCCAGTGATTTATTCGTTTGTCCCAAAAGACAAAAGGCAAAGCAAAGCACGCTTCCCGTCGTCAACAATATGCGACTTAAAAGATTCATACGAGACTACTTTCTAAAAATAAAGGTGGGGGCCCCGTATTGAGCCCTGATAAAAGGATCGTTCGGATGATGATTAATCTCACCCGCTTCGCCCGGCTTACTTCGCACCTCGGTGACTTGTCCATTAACAACTCGTGTCACAAGAGCAGAATGCCCCGCCTCTGCTGCAGTGTTGATTAAGCCATTTCCGTCTAAATCTCTACCATACACAACAACATCTCCAACCTGCGGCGTGTCCGAATTACCGAGACGGGTCGCTACTTGCATATCGTCAATCGCACTGTTGTCCCAGCGTGGATTGCCAGGAACGGGAAGCACATTCGGATCCTGGCTGAGTAATCCCGCTTCTCCCTGCGTGTTATGCCACGCATGTGAATGACAATTATACGCATTTCCGTTTCGGCGAAGAGTTACCCCCGGAGCAGCGTTAATAACCGCGCGGGTAAGCGGCCTAAACAAACGAGGTAAATTGGCAAACTGAGCATTTGGAACTGCAGAAAAAACCGGGTCTACAAGAGGTGGTAGAACCTGCTGAAAAGCCTCAGCTACATATGACTGAAGGTTCGGCTCAACGGGCGATGGTGGGCCGCTGTCATCACCGTCTCCATCACCATTTCCTCCACCATCCACAACACTATCGAATCCATTTCCGTTACTGACATCTTCGAGCACATCACCGGTGCGCCTAACGAAGGTGTCGTTATCCGCACCGCCATTTATTCGATCAACATCTGCGTCGAATCCGCCTTCAAGGAAATCCTCGCCTGCGCCGCCAATCAGCCGGTCAATCCCTGCACCGCCATCAAGGGTATCGTTTCCGTCCTGCCCCAGCAGTAAATCATTTCCGGTAAGCCCCACAATCGAATCATCACCCTGGTCACCAAAAAGGTTGTCATTGCCCTCACGACCGGCGACTAAATCGTTGCCGGGACCGCCGTGAAAGCATGCAACATGGGTGGCCCCCTCTTCCGCCGCTGAATCGTATCCGGTTCGAGCCGGTTGATCTTGCCGACGATCTCCGCCTCCGTCAGTTCCGTGTCGTCGCCAGAAAACACCGATGCCCCGTCGACCTTGCCGCCTTGAGATCGCTCGTTTGGAGATCGCTCATTTGGAGATCGCTCGTTTGGAGATTGCTCGTTTGGAGATCGCAGCTTATCTCGTGCATCTATTTCCTTTAACTTTACGATAATGAATCGAAGGTCCGCCGGCTGCGCGACTCGGGCTTTGCGTTGAAAACTGATCAAGTTTTCAACAATCTTGCGACGTTTC
>CALKXO010000243.1 GCA_938003615.1 uncultured Pirellulaceae bacterium
TTGAGCCTCGAGTTCTGCCTTAGTTTTCATCCTTGATTACCCAGCCATATCCAGTTTGACAAACCTCCACTGATCCTTCAGTGAAATTCAGACACAAAGTATCGCCTTTTTACCGATCTGCGCAAACCGCGACTTACACCCCAATCAATGCATCGTCGTAGACTCGACTGGACGAGTAATGCCGATTGACCTATAACGCTCCCTCGGCTTGGAGAAAAGCAAACGTTTTTATGCCCGCGGGCAACAAATTTTGCATCTTTTTTTCAACCAAAAGTTGCTTCGAAATGGGAAAGTTGATGCGAGTCATTCGCCACGACTGCCGATTAATGAAGTAGACTCAGACGAAATAGATTACTTCGGCTTATATACGGCTGAGGGACCAATTTTAGGGTGGACCGAGGTCAATAGTGGCTTGTGCTTAGCACGTCCGACTTTCGTTCTTCTCCCAGCGACTCCCATCGCTTCGCATTGGCCGGAGTATCTTATATTTGGCCGCAACGTTCATTCGTTGCGGCTTTTTTCATGCGCTGAATTGTTAAGTCCCTCATTAGTAGTTCCCTCTCTCCGAGAGGGAAACGCTTCTAAGAGACCGATACGCCTCGCGGAGAGAAGCGGCTACTTGTGTTTGCGCGGCCGCCCCGCCAGACGGCAGGCGTCTTTGAAAACTGCGTCGATCATCGGTTCGGTTAGACGACCCGTGAACGTGTTTTGTTGGCTGGGGTGATAACAGCCCAACAACCAACGCCCCTCTGTTAACTCCGCCAGTGCACCGTGCCCAAACTTGGGACGTGGTGACGGATTAATCAGCTGGTTCTGCTCCACCGCGTGCCTTACGACAGCACGCCAAGCCAATCCGCCAAGTGCGACAAACACCTTGGGCTGGCATAGCTCGATCGTACGCTGGAAAAACGGTTGGCAATTTGCGATCTCCTCGGTTGCCGGTTTGTTGTCCGGAGGAGCACAGCAACAGACGTTGGTGACCACGCAACCGGTCAGCTTCAGGCCGTCTGCGCGTCCGGTCGATTCAGGCTGGTTGGCAAGGCCGTTATTGAACATCGCTCGATACAGCCAATCTCCACTACGGTCTCCGGTAAACATGCGACCGGTGCGGTTAGCGCCATGGGCTCCCGGGGCCAGACCGACGACTAGGATTTTGGCTGGCGTCCCAAAGCTGGGCACCGGTTTTCCCCAGTAGTCGTGATCGCGATAAGCGGCCCGTTTCTCAATCGCCACGTTGCGGCAGTGCTTGATCAAGCGATCGCAGCGCTCGCAGGAAACGACGTCGTCGTGCAACTGCTCCCACTGACGCTTCAAGTGTTGAGACTGACTTGAAGGACTCTTATCTGATGGACTCATCCGCGCGAACGTATCGCAGTAGGATGCGCGCCCTCTCCCCAGATCGAATGGTCTTCCGACAGATCGATCGGTAGGGGCTGTGTCGGCGAAACATAAACCATGTCACTACGAAGCTGGAGTTGATCGCGCTCAATGCGCTGTTGTTGAGCATCGACGACGGCCGAAAGTTCGTACTCCAGATCAGCGTCGTAGCGATCGGCGTCGAGCGAAATTCCCGATGGGGTTCGGTGGCGTACGTATTCAACGGGAATTGCGTCAAACGTTTCGACCTGCGTCTCAAAGAATCTTGAGTCATGATCAGGTTGTAGTTTTGAGTCAAACACGATTTTTTCGTGTTCTTGGAATGACTCTTCGCCGAATCGAATCGGACGTGCTTGATTTTCGAATACATCGCGATGATCGGGTAGGATACGCACGTCGGCGCCCAAGTCATGAAACAAGTCACGCATATGGTCGTGACAAGTAAACATCAGGATCTGATAGCCATTGCGGGAGAAGTCGTACAGTACTTCGGCGGCTGCGCGCGTGCGACGACCATCAAAGTTGACTAAAACGTCGTCTAAGACCATCGGAATCAACGCCCCACGTCTCGCATACGCTCCGACAAGCGCCATCCTCAGGCTCAGATAGACGGCTTCACGTGTCCCGCGACTCAGCTTATCAACTGGAATCGTGTCTCCTGCAGCATTGTCGACGAGCAACTCTTCGCCGACCAAACGCGTCCAAATTCTTACGTAGTGGTCTTCCGTCAGTCGAGTCAGATAGTTGGAGGCTTCTTTAAGCGTTTCCGGCTGACGTTTGGATTCGTAACTCTCGCGAATCAGCTCCAACATCTGCGTGCTGACAGCCAGTTTCTGCCACTCTTGTTTCAATTCAGAGATCTGTTGATCGACGACGTTCAATTCCAAACGAGCCTCATCCAAACGCGCGTCTTCGCCAAGCGCGCGGACCTCCTGAACAAATTCACCGCGCTGCTGATGTAGCAACGTCTGCCGCTCTTTGGTTTCCGCGATGTTGTTTTGAATCGCTTCCCAGTGTTTCTCCAAACCCGTTTGTCCGTAGGTGTCCAGCAGTTCACGCATTTGAGTTTGGGAGTAGTTGGCTCCCAAGGCAGCGTTGATTTGATCGGCCAAATTTTCTCGTTTGGTGACCAACTCCTTCACTTGGCGGTGCTTGATATCAAACTGCCGGTAGCTCTCTTCGGTTTCAACGCCCGCATTGGACAACAGCCGCGTCCGTAGGCCTTGTGCTTTTTCCAGTTCCCGTTTCGCTTTGTTCAAACGCGTGCGAAGCGATTTGTATTTGTTGGCCAGTTCCTTACGCGCGCTAACCATGCCGCGTTGTTTGTGAATTAGATTAGTAATCTGATTCAGCCGGTCTGTCAGTTTCTCTGAGGTAAACGTCACTCCCGTTTCGTACAACATCGTATTGATGCGTTGATTAAGGGCTGACATTTCTTTTCCACGCTGGACCTTCTCTGACTTCAATTGATCCAGTCGCAAATGCAGCCCCGAAATACGTTCACTGCGTTTCGTGATTTCTTTAAGCTGATTCGGTAGCAAAGACTCCGGCAGTCCTGCCGTGCGGAGACTTGCCCGCCATTGCCCCGTCGCGTTGTCGACTTCGCGCTGTTGGGAGGTAATCCGACGCTTGATCTCTTCAGCAGCCGCTTTCGTTTTCTGGATTCGATTCTCCATGGGAACCAGATCTTCCAATCGATTCAGTTTGCCTTCGGCCTCTTGTAGATCAAGATCCCACTGGCCAATTGCAGACGAAGGCAACAGGCGCTCGATCTCTTCACGCTCATGCTTTGCTCGTTTCGTCTGCTGGCGGTTGATCTCCAACTGGTGGCGGAAGTCATCCAATTCGTCTTTGGCAATTTTCTCCCAATGATAGCGGAGTCCCTGCGCCACGAAGCCTGCAACGGCACCGCAGAGCATCATCACAACGCCGCTGGATTGTGTCGCACTTGTTAATGCACCGCCGATTTCCAAGAACCCGAATCCTAGCAGGACGACGCCAATGACAAACACGATCCCGATGATCCACAGCTTGCCAACAGGAAGCACTTGCTCGGCCACCACGGAATCGATATCACGTTCGAGCCCACTTCGGGAGCGGGTGAGTTTCTCAATTTTGCCTTCGAGCTCAATACGTCGTCGCAGACGACCCACGTGGAGACTCGTTTCCTCTAGAGAAGTCGACATCCCCAATTCGCCTTTGGAGTGCCCGACACGTTCCTGAACTTGAACGATATCAAACTCAGAGCGATCCAATTCCTCTTTCAGCTTGTTCAGCCGTTCGGTTTCGGTCTCCAGTTTCTTCGCTGCTTCATCGAGTTGGAACAGGCCTCGGTTGCCTAGATCACGCACATCTTTAGTGCGGATTTTTAGTTGAGTGCCCAAGCCATCGACTTCGCTCACCATGCTGTTGCCGATTTTGTCGATTTCTTCCTGCAATGTGGCAACTTGGCGTTCGAGCGACTCGACCCACGGAAAGTGTTCGGAGATCGCTTCGATTCTGGACTTCTGAGCCCACAGTTGACGATTGACGGGCAATGCCATCGCTTCCTTTTTGATCTTCCGACGCTGCTGTTTGATTTGGTCGATACGTTCTTTTTGTTGGGCGATCCGAGCGTTGTAGCTGTCGAGCTTCGAAACCGAAATTTCTTTTGCATCTGGCATTTTGCCGAACGACGCGATTTGGTCGATGACCATCTTTCGGTTTTGCCATCGGTCGCTGATCTGAGTCGCGATTTCGACGAGACGCGATTGGGCATCGGCTTCGGCAAGTTCTTTGTCGATGTCGGCCAGCTGATGGGAAATGGCGGTCACCTCTGCCGCCGTTGCCGCCCAGCGTTTAGAGCGCTGTTTTAGGTCGTCGATTTCGCGCAACAATTCGGCGCGACGGACGGACAATAATGTAAGCTTCGAGTCGTTTTCTGATTCAGATGCCCAGATGTCTTCGCGCCGACGGCTCAGGTCCTTCATCACGTCGATCAACGAGACGCGGTCCACGCCGCTGGTCAGTTTATAGAGATGTTCTGCAGCATCGGTGGAATTGAGTGCTCCCAGTTCTTGGATTTCACGTAGGCCAATGGCAAAAACATTGTTGAAAATCGATTCATCGATATCCGACATTAGCGCGGTCAATTGAGCGCGACCGTGAACCGATCCGTCGTGACCATCAGTCAGCGTCAGGTCACCAATTGGATCAGAATGTCGGTTTGGATCGACGTGTCGTTGGACTTCCCATGTTCCGTTGGGGGTTGTGAGATCAATCGATCCACCCGCCAAACCACCATAGACCGGTGGCGTGTACTTGTTCAAACGGTCCGCGGAAAAACCGAACATCATTGAACGGACGAACTGCATCATGGTAGTTTTGCCGGCTTCGTTTTCGCCGCAAAACAGGGTCAGGTTGTCAGATAGTCCCTGAACTTCAAGACCTTTCCAAACGCCGAATCCATCGACGTTGACGTTCTCAATTTTCACCTCGGTATCTCCTGATGTGAGGGTTGCTTGGGCGGCAGAGTGCAGTAGGCCGCAGCGGTTTGTACCTATGTCTCGTGTTTATTGGTCTGTTTCAGTTTCAAATTCAGCAACTTCGTTTTCGGCCAGTTCTTTGTGGGCAGCCAAATACTCGATACCGACCATGCCCGTTTGGCGGAGGACAGCATCGCGGTTCTCGCGGTCCACTTGGCCAATCGAGGCCATCGAATCACCTTTGAAGGTTTGCGGCATGTATTGATGCACGTTCAGCTTCAGCGAATCGTCACTTTGGTATCGGGCAACCACTCGCATGAATTCGCCGAGGATGGTGTCTTCTTCGTACCATTGCGACGGTAGATTTTTGGGGGCTTCGACTTTGACTTCGGTCGACCACAGGCCTTTGTCGCCTCGGCCAAATTCATCGCGCAACCACTCCAGCACCTCGGCGGCCCATTGGGGCTTACGGATGCGTGGATTGAACTGACCGTCAGTTGCAAAGAACCAGCGAGTCAAAATCAAATCGTCTGGGCAATCGCTGACTATTTTTAGTGCGCGCTCCGTCAGCATCTTTTTGAGTTGGACCATGGTGACGTTTTCTGAGATAGCGATCTTTTGTGGCATGAACCTCACATAGTCAGATTCGATGGACTGCACACGTAGTTTTCCGTTGCTATCGACACGACAAAACTTAAATCCATGCACGCCCGGTTCTTTAACATGGCGACCTTGAGGCGTTCCCGGATAGACAGCGATCGTTCCCGATTTTTCTAATTTGGTGGATTTGTGTCTTCCGCCAAGTGCCCAGTACGCGATGTGTTTGCCGGAGAAAGTGTTGCCGTCAAATTCGCCATAGGTCATTGCGATGTTAAACGTGTCGCTATTGCTTGCTGCAAGATCACCCGCATCTCGGCGCTTTTCGTCGTAGCCACTGGCAAAGATCGAACACAGTTTCTCTCCGTTGCGACGGTGTTCGATTTCCTCAACGACGGTAGAGGAAAACGTTAGAACGTTGTCGGGAAGGCCAACAGAACTTGGCCATCTATCTGGGAAGTCGGATTCTCCGCCGCACCAGTAGACGTGAATGTTCTTTTCCGCCAGACGCTGAAACTGAGTCAACAGAAAGGCATGAGCGCGAGCCGAACCGGAGTCGGAATCGTACAAGTCGCCGCACAACAGAACGAAATCGACGCGCTCTGCGATCGCTAGATCAAAGATTTTTTCGGCCGCAGCGTACGGCGCGTTGACAAGACCGCTACGCAGATGCGCCGGCAGCTCCGAAAGACCGCTTATCGGTTGGTCCAAGTGAAGATCGGCGGCGTGTATAAACTTGATAGCATCAGCCATCGGAAGCCCTCCTTGTGCCTCGTCAGCGGTT
>CALKXO010000244.1 GCA_938003615.1 uncultured Pirellulaceae bacterium
CTCCGAGGTTGTGAATTTTTCGCTAGGATGTTTGTAGTACCGCCTTTAGGCGGAATGGAACCGGGATATCCTGTCAAATTCCGGCTAAAGCCGGTACTACGAACTGCGCGATCGATCCTTACAAAAGCAATGTCTCAAAAAAACCACAGCCTCTCCGAGAGAGATGCCGCGCGCCCAGTCTCTCGGCGAGAGACCGCTGCTAATGGTGTGTGAGCGTCCCACACTTTTATGAGATAGCCAGTAAAACCTCAAAAGAACCTGATTCCAAAGGTTACAATTTAACTTTTTCAATTCTCGTTGATTCCCGTCAATGCCCACACTGCGTACCTCTGAGAATCTAATCTATAACGTCCTCGCGGTGTTGCTGTCTCTGTTCGTTCTCGCAGCGGTCAACTTTAACCTGTTCGACCAACAGCCCAATCTCGCCTTGTTCGGCATGCTTGGGCTCGTACTGGTCTTTCTTCGTTTACCACTGGCAAAATGCTGTCCGGATAATTTGCCGTCACGCATCATCAACTTCGTCCTGATCGGGCTGACGATTACCGTTTTCAGTTACATCTTCGTCCAAAGCGAAAGACTGTTCGAGATTTTTTGGATTGACGGTACGCTTTTGGGTGACCGGGCTGGCAACGAGAAGCAGATCGACTACGTCATCGCCGGGGTGGGATTGGTCCTCGTTCTTGAGGCAACCCGCCGAGCCATCGGATGGACGTTGCCGATTCTGTGTTTGATTTTCATCGCCTACGCACTCTACGGGCAAAGCATGCCTGATTGGCTGTTTCCGCATCGAGGGGCAAGTTGGCAACAGATCGCCCAGAAGACCTTCCTTCAATCGGGAGGCGTGTTCGGAATCGCACTGCGCGTGATGTTCATGTACGTTTTTCTGTTTGTGCTTTTTGGAACGTTGCTTGAACAGACAGGTGCAACGGGCTATGTGATAAAATTTGCCAGGCGAATGTTTAAAAACAGCTCCGGCGGCCCCGCAAAAGTAGCCGTCGTTAGCAGTGGCTTGATGGGGGCACTTTCCGGCAGCGCGGTGGCCAATACCGCGACGACCGGTACGTTCACGATTCCGCTGATGAAAAGCGCAGGTTTCAACGCTGACTCTGCAGGCGGTGTCGAGGCTGCAGCCAGTTCGGGCGGAGCGCTGATGCCGCCAATTATGGGCGCCGGCGCATATATGATGCTCGAAATGGTGGAACCGGCAGTCACCTACGTCGAAATCATCAAAGCTGCTTTAATTCCAGCAATTTTGTACTACACGGCGCTGTTGTTGACCGTTCACTTCCACGCCAAACGTATTGGCGCGGCAACTGAACAAGAGATCGACACGGAAAACGACAAGTCCATGTCGGCCTATCAGGGCGTTGTGTTTTTTGGATCTTTCGTGATCTTGATCGCAATGTTGGTGTCTGGGTTCACGCCGTTTCGCGCGGTCAGCGTTAGCTTGATTGGAATCCTCGTTCTGAGTCTGTTCAGCAAATTCACCCGTTTAGATCCGCAAAAGATTCTCACCGCATTCACCGGCGCTGCTAAAGGCGGTATGGCGTTAATCGTCGCCGCTTCGTGTGTTGGAATCATTCTTGGTGTCGTCGATATGACCGGACTCGGCGCGGCGCTGCCGGCCAAAGTGCAAGCGTTCGCTAGTGAGAGCGCTATTCTCGCGCTTCTGTTGCTGATGGTGTCGACCATCATTCTTGGAATGGGGCTACCTTCGGCGGTATGCTATCTGCTGATGGCCATCTTAGTTGGATCGGTGTTGGATACGCTCGACACACCACCACTGGCCGCCCACCTGTTCATTTTTTACTTCGGCATGATGTCAATGGTCACCCCGCCGGTTGCTTTGGCTGCTTACGCCGCGGCCGCGATATCTAAAGGCGACGTGATGCGCACTGCGTTTTCAGCTTTCCGATTCGCTTTAGTCGGTTTCGCGTTACCATTCGCGTTTGTCCTCAAGCCCGAACTGTTGATGCTGACCAAGAACAACGAGGCCGCCGGTCCACTCATGATCTTGGCCACGGTTGGCATGACTCTGATCGCCATCTGGGGATTGAGCGCATCGATCGCTGGGTTCGCCTCGAAACGCCTCGGTCCTCTCATGCGAGCCGCGCTGCTGTTGCTGAGTCTCACCATCTTCTTTACACGCTGGCAGGATGTTCAACTAGCCGCTTCGTTGGTTGCTGCAGTTGCAATCATCGGATTACTGTTTTGGAATGCTAAATCGGCGGCCGAATCAAACTGAAAATCGGATCGATTCTAAGATCTACTCAAAAGCAAACCGCGCTGACCTAACGCAACCCATTAAGTGGTCTCGCCTCGGCGGAGCCTGTTCTCTCCATCCCTTGGCCCCCTGGATTCGCTAACCGGAGCGAGTTTTCAAGTGGGAGGCAATTCTAAAGCGCAGGCGTATTCCCTTCATCGTCCCGTGCATCTTTGTCAACGCCACGGTCGATTAGAAGTTTGATGACCGCAGCATAGTCTTGCCCATCCCAAAATTTACGTGCGGCGAAATGCAAAGCTGTTTGACCACGATCGTTACGGAGATTGACGTCCGTTCCGTTTTTTATCGCGCCAATCGACTTTGAGAGTTCCGTAGACATATAAATTTCCAATGTTGGGAATTTCCAATGTTAGGAAAAGAAAACTTTCAAGAATTAGCGCGGCGGCCCCGCAAGTTTCTTCACTTAGTTTAAATCGAAACAAATTTCGCGCTCATCGAGCCGACGGCAAATGAAATATACAAATGAAAACGGCTCTCAATCTGGGCTTCACAGTTATCGAATTGTCCCCACTCGCTCGGACCTTTGGAGTCTGGCAAGGGGCTTCAACGCTATTTTCGGAGCGTGATTACTTCACTGATGGTGAGCCAAGGTAGCCAGCATCAGCGAAGCTCACAAGCGAGTTCCAAAAACGTTTTTGAAATCACTCGCCAGAGGCCCCTGTCACAAAGAACCCTACCGAAGAATGGCGTTTGCTAAAGGCTTTTCAGATGGCCTATGCTTTGCTTGACGCTTGCGATGGGATCAGGCGACTGGTCCTGCTCGACGTGGCAGTTGACGGCGCCAATCTCGCTGGCCAGTTTCATCACGGCCGCCATATCGATTGTGCCATCTCCACATTCTTGAAACGCATCCTTTGGAACTTTGCCTTCATCATAGATGACTGGCGTTTCCTCTTTTAGATCCTTCAGGTGGACTTGCGAGATTCTCCCTTTCAGCTTCTTCATGGTCTCTAGCGGATCCCAACCGCCGATCTTCGTCCAAAACACATCCAGTTCAAACTTAACCAAATCGTTATCCAATTCGTTGATAAGCACATCGTATCCGGTCGTTTCGCCATCAATTTTTTCAAATTCAAAAGCGTGATTGTGGTAACACAATTGAATACTGGCGTCGGCAGCTTTTTTGCCAAGCTCATTGCTGCTTTTTGCAATGTTTTTCATTAGTTCTGGCGTCTCACGAAAGCCCTTGCCAATGTATCCGAAAACCAAATGTTGAAGCTCCACTTTCTTGGCTTCGGCAATGATCTGATCAATGGTTGGCACTCCATTATCGTCGGGTTTGCAAATCGCTTTCCAGTCCATGAACCCGGACGTAACATTCATCCCCAATTCTCGCGCTTGAGCTGCAATTTCTGCCCCGCCAACAACCTTCATTAATTCGACTTGTTTGTACCCGGCATCCGAGATCGCCTTTAGCGTTTTCGCCGAATCCTCAGCCATCTGGTTTCGTACGGTATACAGTTGAAGGCCAATGGAATCCAAGTACTTGGATTGCTGAGGCATCGCATGGAGCGGGCGCGCTAGTTGGGCAGTTAGTGCGGCAGCGCTGAAAGTAGCAGAGGTTTGGAGAAAGGTTCTACGTTTCATAATTCACGTCGGTTGATAGGTAAGTTAGCAGTTACAAGGGATCGGCAAAGTAAGGAGGTTGTAACCCATTGGAACGCTTGGTAAGCGTAGGTCATTTTACCGGCAAAATTGGTCGCAACTTTTCCGCACAAACGACATTGTAGCCGCCGCCGTCGCCTGTAGCAAAGCATCAATGGGAATGTTTCTTTTTGACTCAACGTCAAGACGCCAAAATGACGAGAAAAAGACTGTCGTAATCGTGGCCAGGCACCTCTTCTTTCGGCCATGCAATTTAGGGAGTTTCAATTGAACGGTTCTCAGCCTGCTTCTACTCGCAAACCCGTCACTTACGAAGAAGCTTTTCAAGCGGCCAAGGAGGGAGACGGGGCAAAGTTGTTAGCCATGATTGAGGCCGACGAAAACGTCCTCAATATCGCAAACAGCAACCAAAGCACGCCGCTTACCGTCGCATTCGCATATGGACAACTTGAGGTTGCTCAGTTGTTGATCGAGCGCGGCGCAAATCTGTTTGCCATGAATCATTCTGACAAATGGGCCATGCGTTACATTGTGCAGCACCAAGGTCTTGCTCCCAACGATCGAAGCCAGTTGTTGGAATCCGCTATTGCAGCGCGGGCTTGGGATGTGGATATGTTTCCTGCGGTCTGGCGTCAGGACTATCAGCAAGTAACAGAAGTCTTGAACGAAGATTCATCCTTGTTGTCGTGCCGGTTGGCTGATCTCGATGGGGAAAGTGGATTCTACAATGCGCTGCCGTATTGTGGTTTGTCGCCGTTGCATTATGCGGTGATCGCGGGAGACCGACATATGGCGCAACTGCTGCTGGAGGCAGGAGCCGAGGTGGATGCTGTTCCTCATGGCCACCCTGCCGATTCTCGTCATACGCCGATGTACTACGTGCCCGAAGGTTGCGGTGATATTGCCCAATTACTGGTTGATCACGGCGCTAATGTAAAACACACGGCGTTCTACCTCAGTGAGGGGAGTGAGGCGATGCAAAAAGTTGTGGTCGCCAACGGCGCCGCACCAAGCACGCTGATGAAGGCATTGACCAGCGGAGAATTGGACAAAGCTGTAGAAATTGCAGTTAAGGATCCTTCGGTGATACATGACCGCTTACTTGAGGCATCGATTGACACGCCGCTGCACATGGCTGTCAAAGCAAACGCGACAGAGGTAGTCGAAGTATTGCTTGGCCACGGCATGGATGTGGACACGCCTTCGTCGTCAGGAGCCACGGCACTTTCGATGGCATCGAGGTTCTTCTGCCCGTTTGAGACGTTCAAATTTTTGGTGGACCATGGAGCGGACGTTCATGCGGGTAACGAATCGCCGCTTTACGGCGCTATCTGGCAACACGCTTTTGGACATTGGGACTATGAGGCAGTGATTCGCTATTTAGTAGGCGAGGGGTCAAAACCTCGTGGCCTGTGCGATTGTGCCATCGGAGGGGATGTTGCCTTGCTCAAACTATTGGTTGGGTTGGGGGCTGACGTGAATGAGACAGACGAGCGTGGTTTTAACAATCAATTGCTTTCAGGTCGAATGGGGCACACGGCGCTCGACTATTGCACCGGTATTGTGGGAGAACATCAACATCCCGAGGCCGCTGAATTCTTGCTTGACCACGGCGCCAAGCATAAGTCGCAGCTCTAATCGACCGGCTAGGATTGTTTGACTCTTGATGTAAGCAACCTGAGTCGCCAGCCTTTCGCCAATCTTTCGACTGATCCCAAGCAAGCTCCTCGACGCATTGTGAAATCGTCCGCACAAGATCGCATGCGGCAATACATCCGTTGGGTAGTTGGCTGACTGCTATCGGGCGGGCCGAATGTACGAATAATAGGCCGCTGTCTCACGGCCGTCGTCTGTAATCATCGTACTGCTGAATTTTTGTAGGCCCAACTTGAGTGACACCGCAAACTCAACTTGTCGCGCATCTGATTCCACCTGCATAGTCTTTTCAAAATCTCCAACACTTAGACGTACTTGCTTTACGTCGATAGAACGGGATGGTCGGTTCATCAAATTGTTCTCAAATTCATGTCGGGCTCGGTCGATGGGATGGCAGGGCGTTGAATCGGACATCGCAACGTCCACTTCTTCGGGCCAACGACGGACGGTGATCCGATAGTCGCCCGCCTTTTGCACATCCAACCACGTCCAGCTGTCGGTCAGTCCTATTGCGTTGCGGATCATTTTTGATGTCGTACAGTTCTTTGCCAACCAGTGGCCATTGGTCCGTCATTACTGAAAAATCTTTGCCCTGGATCGGCAGCCCTGCACCAAGGCGTTGTCCGAATCGTCCTTGATGATGAACAAATAGTGTCCTTGGTTCAACACGCTCACTGCTGGCAAGCAATGGTTGGGCCAACCACTCCGATTTGACTTGCCGTTCTTTTTAAGTAATACCCCGTGACCGGTGCCGTTATCGTTCAGAAAGACCAGAATCGTGTTGCGATCGAGATCCGACGTGGCAAGGTGTTTCCGCAGGCGGCCAAGGTTTTCATCGATGCAGCCGATCATGCCGGGGGATGTATTTCAAATTCTTCAGGCCGATAATTTGACGGGACAGCTTGATGCTGGGCAAGTGAGTTTGGATAGCCTTTCGAGCGGTCTTCAATGGGATACTTCTGAACTAAATTCTTTGGGTCGGCTAACAATCGTATCTACTGCGGTTCTTGAACCTTCGAGTTTAGTACTGCTGGCGCTGTCTTGTCTGACTGGAAGCGTGTGGCGGCGAAAAAACTAATCCTTTAACAGGCGAAGTCGGTGCGTTATTTTGACTTCGACGGACTTCGACGGCGGGCTACCTGACAATTGAGCTAGGCTGGGTTACAATTTGACGTTGGGCGGCGATATGTGTGCCTGATGTAAATCCGCCTTAGATTCGTTTACCGCTAGAGAAAGTGCGCAAACTATGATTCGTCTAATTTTGGCCGCCTTTTTGCTGACAATGTGTGGCGTTTCCTGTCACGCACAGACATCTGCAAAGGATACGAAAACCAATTT
>CALKXO010000245.1 GCA_938003615.1 uncultured Pirellulaceae bacterium
AGTAAATCCCAAAAATAATTTAGCTTATTCGAGCGCCGCACAATCTTCACTGTGGCAGCTGTCGGGGCAATCATCTTGGTTGCGATGTGGGTTTGGCTGCAAAATGTCAAACTCTTTCACGGCAGCTTCACGACTGGATATGTGTTGTTTGGCAGTCTGGTTTTTCTGACGATGTTAGGGATGCGAAAACGCCTGACGTTTGTCCCCGCGATTGGTTCGGCCAGCTTCTGGATGCAGTTGCACATATATGTTGGTCTGGCGTCTTTCGCGATATTTGCGATGCATATTGGACCGCGCATTCCCGATGGCGGGTTAGAGATCTTTCTGGCAGTGCTCTATCTGATTGTTGCTTTGAGCGGGGCCTACGGTCTGTACGTGACGCGCGTCATACCACGGAAGCTGAGTGTGATAAACGAGGAAGTCATTTTCGAACGCATTCCATCACTGCGCAACCAGATAGCGATTTCAGCGCGGGCAATGGTTCTTGAAGCGTGTGTGACGTCCGAAGTTTTGGCGAAGTTTTATGTTAGGCGATTGGCCGGATATTTTGAGCGTCCTCGCAGCTTGGCCTATGCGATCAATCCCAGCGGCCGAATACGGCGGCAATTGATTGGCGAAATCGAAGAGTTGGATCGTTTTCTGGCCGAAGATCAGCGCACCGTAAGTCGAAAGCTGGCGATTTTAATTCGGAAAAAGGACGACTTAGATTTTCATCAAGCGATGCAGGGACGTTTGAAAGTCTGGCTGTTTGTACACATCGGCATGACCTACAGCTTACTGATGGTGGCCATCGTTCACGGTGTGCTGGCGCTCGCATTTGGCGGGGGGCTGTGATGAATGACCCCGTGAGTCAACCGCTGCAAGATTTTTCGTTCGAGCAGAGTCAATATCAGCGACCTAATCAGGCGGTAGTCTATGTTCCTCTTCCTGACGGGGAAGAAGTGATAACGCATGGTAAGGAACTCTATCAGAGTCCGAAGACTACCAACGGTGATGATGCTAAGCCATTTTTCAAGTCGCGTTCCCTGCGGAAACGACGGGGGATTTTTTCATTTGCGATGACAGCCCTGACGTTGGGCTTTCTGCTGATCGCCTTCAATTCGCCTTGGTCTAAAGAACTGATTGCTCCAGGACCGCTTAGCTCACCCCACGGCCAAATTTTGGGCAAGCTCGGTAGCGATCGATGTGCGGCGTGCCACCAAGCCGCCGACCAGTCCTTTGGACAGTGGATGATGGCGGCCGCAGGTATCTCTTCGGCCAATGAAACCGGTTCTGTTGCAGGTCACGATGGCCATGCCGGAGACATGGGAATGCATCAGAGTCAGTTATGTATGAAGTGTCATGGTGAGACTTTCGATGCGGCGTTGGCGCTCAATCCGCACGGCGCGTCGGTTGAATTGCTGGAAGAAATGACGTTGAAAGCTGGTGGCGGCGGTTGGGCCAGCGACTTGACTAAGACAGTGGCGACAGGGTTGGGAATGTCACACGGTAACTCAATCGCCTGTAACGCGTGCCACCGCGAACATCACGGCAACGTGAGTCTTTCGCAGCTGACCGATCAGCAGTGTCAGTCCTGTCACCAGCAAACGTTCCACAGTTTTGAAAACGGGCACCCAGAGTTCTCCGTCGCGCCACAGGCGCGTCGCCAGCACATCGCGTTTGATCATGGGTCGCATTTGAACAAGCACTTTCCTTCCAAAAAGACAAGTTTTGACTGTGCTCAGTGCCATGTAGATGATTTGGCAAACAACGCCAAACTGACGGCTCCTTTCGAACAGTCTTGTGGTGCTTGCCATCAGCAACAAATCGCTGACAGCGGAGATCGTGGCTGGGCCATGTTCGCGCTTCCCATGATCGATATGGAAGCAGTCAAGCAACACGGATTGAATGTTGGAAACTGGCCAATGGCAGCAACAGGCGATTTTGACGGCCCGCTCCCGCCTATGATGGGAGTGTTGCTGGCTGCAGATTCAAAATCCAACGCAGTACTCCAGCGGCTGGGCGATGACTTTGCTTTCGGCGATATCGATCCCGACGATAAAGCGTCAGTCGGAGACGCAGTCGAGTTGGTTTGGGGCATCAAACGCCTCTTGAATGATCTTGCTGTTGGCGGACGTAATTCATTGCGGGCGAAACTTAGTTACGTAACAGGCAAGGATGTTTCGGACGAAGAACTGACACAGATTCTAACCGGATTGGATCCACAGATTTTTGCAGCTACCGCAAAACGATGGTTGCCGGATCTGGAACGCGATCTGGCTGCCTTTGGCGGTGACAACGCTGTTTCGCAAAGCGACCGCCAACTTCGTCAGCATCCGAATGCCAAACTAAATGTTGGATTAGTGCAGGGACTTCTGGCGACTCAGGAACTGTTGGTGGAAAATCCGCTCTCCGGCAGATCTTTTGAAGCATCAAGTCGTACTGAATCAATCGATGCTGAACCGTTGGAGGATGAGGACGAGGACGAGGTCGCAGGTTACAATAATGATTCGGTCAAAAGTGATCCCGTCAACAGTACCGCCGTCAGACGAAAGGCGTACGTGCCGCCTGCCGGTTCTGAACTGTTGGTCGCGAATCCTCTGCAGCCTGGTGGAGAGTTCAGTCGGTCCGCAGACAGTTCCGTTGCAGACAGCCCTTCGAGAAGTGCGTCGGCGAAACCTAACAGTGTCGATTCGAATCGGAAGAAAAAAAGTCCGCTGGCGCTGAAACTGCCCGATGAGATTCAAATCTTTGCTCAGGCCAGTCAAGTCACGTTTACACCCGGTTGGTATCGCAGTGACAGCCGTTTTGTAATTGGTTACCGCCCGGCCGAACATGCTGACGCGCTGGCAAAATCTTGGAGTGATTTTGCTGCAGCGGCAACGGTAGCGACAGGCGAAAGCGGAGGACATGCCGCAATGGACCGTTTGTTTGCGGCCGTAACTTCATCAAGCGGCGTTGGAAGCTGTCGTTCCTGCCATACCGTTGACCGACAGGCCGACGGCGGATTCGAGTTTCAGTGGACGTCAAAAGGTCGTGATACAGGGGAAGCGCAATTCACTAAATTTGCGCATCGTCCACATCTGATTTTGCCGCAACTGCAAGACTGTAAGTACTGTCATCGCATGGATGAATCAAAATCACTCGTTGGAACCTTTGACGGGTTTGACTCGATGGTGGCAACCGAGCTCACCAGCAATTTTCATCCGTCTACCAAAGCTGATTGTGCGGCCTGCCATCGGAGGGGGCACACCGACAGCGGCTGCCTGCAGTGCCACAACTATCACGCAGTTCTCAAACGCAAAGAGTAGCTACTCTTTGACCGCCTCTATGTCGAGCAGTCCTCGTCGGTTCATCCATTCGTTCAATCGATCTGGCCAACTTGTCACGGGAAACTCATTGACCCGTCGCAGTCCGTATCCGTGGCCGCCGGCATCGT
>CALKXO010000246.1 GCA_938003615.1 uncultured Pirellulaceae bacterium
GTTAATACTTAATTCAACGCGCCAACCCAACGGTTGGTTCAAAACTTCAAGGAATTTTTTTGTTATTAGACTCGTTTTTTAAAACCTCAGACAGGTTTAACGACAGACACTAAGCTAAGCTAAGCAAGAAAGTTCGATGCTTGGAAGGTCTTCATTACTGGTGGAGTTTGCAGGTCGTTGGGGATAGGTGGTTGGGTAGGTTTGAAAGTTTTTTCATTCTCCTACCCAATGTATCTTTTGGGCCAGCAAAAACGCGGTTAAAACTTAGTCATTGCCTCTACGGTACACTATTCCCAACGCGCTCCCGATTCTGAACTATGAACAGCCCACAAATTCAACTTTGTCTTGTGCTTCACAACCATCAGCCTATCGGTAACTTTGATGGCGTCTTCGAAGCGGCTTACCAAGATAGCTATCTGCCGTTTTTGGAGGTATTCGAACCTTTTGCCGATTTGAATATTTCGCTTCACACGAGTGGACCTCTGATGCAGTGGCTGCAGAAGAATCATCCCGAGTATTTGAGCCGAGTCTCTCAACTGGTCGAAGCGGGAAGAATTGAAATCATTGGCGGTGCGTTTTACGAGCCAATTCTTACGATGATTCCTGAACGCGATCGCGTAGGGCAGATCTCTGAATTTTCTGACTGGCTCAAAGCGCGCCTCTGCAACGACGTGGAAGGTATGTGGATCCCCGAGCGCGTGTGGGAATCATGCTTGGCGACTTCGATCGCTGATGCAGGAATCAAATATACGATTCTGGACGACTACCACTTCCGTAGAGCCAGCGTTGACGAGGAACAGCTTTGCGGATACTACATCGTCGAAGATCAGGGCCGCACGGTGCGTGTGTTCCCCGGCAGTGAGCACTTGCGTTATCTGATTCCATTTTCTCAGCCCGAAGAAACGATTGAACATTGCCGAGAGTGGGCTCAAAAAAGTCCTGGTTCAGTGCTTGTTTTTGGGGATGACGGAGAGAAATTTGGCACGTGGCCCAATACCAAAAAGCATGTTTACGAAGAGGGCTGGTTGAAGAAGTTCTTTCAAGCGTTGACGGACAATAAAGACTGGCTTGCCACGACAACCCTAAAACATGCAGTCGCGACGACGTCTCCCAAAGGAAAGATTTACTTGCCCGATGCCAGTTACCGCGAGATGACGGAATGGGCGCAGCCAGTTAGCAAACAAATTCAGTACGACGACCTCGTTCACGAACTGGAGTCGCACCCGCAATGGAAACGTATTCAGCAATTCATGGCCGGCGGTTTTTGGCGAAACTTTAAGGTGAAGTATCCCGAGACCAATCAAATGTACGCGCGCATGATGTACGTCAGCAATCTGCTACATCAAGCAGCCAGCGCGCAGACGCAGACCTGTAGCCAGCAAGTGATCGATGCGGCACGGGATCATCTCTATCGTGGCCAATGCAATTGCAGTTACTGGCACGGAGCATTTGGTGGGGCATATTTGCCGCATCTGAGAAACGCCGTCTATCATCATTTGTTGATTGCGGATCGTGTATTGCAGTCCGCGATGCATAGCGAAAGCCAGTGGGTCGAGGCCGCTTCGGACGACTATAGTTTTAATGGTCGCAATGAAGTGCGTCTAGCGAACGAGCAGATTTCCACTTGGATTGCCCCTGCGCAGGGCGGGCAAATCTACGAATTGGATTTGATGACGATCGGCCACAACCTTGGTGCTGCGATGCAGCGCCGGCCAGAGCTTTATCACGCGAAAGTACGCCAAGGCGAGAATGAAAATTCTGACCAAGCCGCCAGTATTCACGATCAGGTGATCTTCAAGCAGGAGGGACTGGACGAACGATTGCAATACGATGTTCAGCTTCGAAACAGCTTGATCGATCATTTCTGGGACGATGATGTCACCGCAGAATCACTGATGGGCAGCCACGCGATGGAGCGCGGTGATTTTGCTTCCGGCGATTACACGACGAAAATCCGTCGCAACCCAGACCGGATCCAAGTGATGCTGGTTCGCGAAGGCAATGCTTGGGGTGTGCCACTGAAGGTTACCAAAGGGATTACGCAGAACGCCGGTTCATCCCAGATTGAGATCGCCTATTTGATTGAAGGATTGCCACAAGATCGCGCCATGCATTTTGCAGTAGAGTTCAATTTTGCCGGCATTCCGGACCGACAAGACGATCGTTACTTCTCCAACGGCGAGGGCGACAAACTGGGGCCGATGGAGACGTTATTGGATCTGAAACAAACCGACCGGCTCAACTTAACCGATGCTTGGTTGGGCGTTGATGTGGGGTTGTCATTCGACCAGCCAACGGATGTGTTCACGTACCCGGTACAATCGGTCAGCCAGTCGGAGTCAGGTTTCGAGGCCGTCCACCAGGCCGTTTGCGTTCAACCTCACTGGATTGTGCGTGGCGATTCGAAGGGTTGTTGGTCAGTCAGAATGACGTTGGACTTAGAAACGGATGCCGCGAAGCACGTCGCTGCAGACCAAGAAGCTGTTTCCGTATAGCCTGTTTGGTTTGAAGCGTTGGCGTTGGCGTTGGCGTCAGCAAAAAAGTCACAACCTTGCCGCGTTAGCGCGTCGCACTAGGGTGCGAGGACGTTCAGCCGGATTGAGGATCCTTCATCGGTGCCGCACCAGACATTGTGTTCGGCTGAAACGTAGTCTTCCAAGGTTGCCTTGAAGATGTTGTCGACGTATTTCTGAGGATTGCGATCGATCAACGGAAACCACGTGCTTTGCACTTGGACCATGATGCGATGGCCGGGCTTGAAGGTGTGGCTTACATCCTGAAGCGTCAGACTTACAGTCGTGATCTCGTTTGGCTTGAACGGTTCTGGTTGCTCAAAACTGTTGCGGAACCTACCCCGGATCACTTCGCTACGGACCATCTGTTGGAAACCACCAAAGTTGACGTTTTGCCCCGAGCCCTCCAGTGGCGGGTGATCCTCCGGATAAACGTCGATCAGTTTGACGATCCAGTCCGCGTCGGACTGGGATGTGGAAACTCGCAGGTGGCTGTTGATTTTCCCCACCACCGTCATCGCCACCTCCAGCGGCGGGCTCTTAAAGGTCAGAACGTCGTTGCGTTTGGATGCAAATCGTTGGTCGTCGGCCATGTAGGGACGAGGCGTAAAGCGAAATTTGATGTCGCTGCGGTCACGATAGGGAACTGGATTCGCGGGATCGCTAACGAACGACAAACTGCCTGACTCCGTAGATGGTGTTTTAAGCAACTGATTCGCAGTTGTGAAAAATAGAGTTTCGGAGGTCGCATCTTCCGGTGGCCATTTTTTATGAATTTTCCAATCGCGGGTGCCCGTGTCAAACATTACGGCTTCAAAGTTGGGCCGGTTTGGATCGCCTTTTAAAAAGTGCCGAAAGAAGGGTGCTTCAATTTGTTTCTGGTAGGTCAGAGCGATGTTAGTTCCGAAGGGAATTTCTCCAACGCGCTGTATATGGTCACCGCGTTTGGCCCAGTCACCGTGACTCCAAGGCCCCATTACGACCGCATTGAAGATGCCTGGGTTGTTGGATTCGATTTCTGAATAGATGTTCATCGGCCCGTAAAGATCCTCGGCATCAAATAGACCGCCGACGGTAAGGACGTTGGTCCTAATGTTTTTTAGATGCGGAAGGATGTTTCGTTTCTGCCAAAAACTGTCGTAGTTGGGATGCGCGACTAATTGGTCCCAAAATTCATTGCCTTCCGGGAAGAATTCTTTCGCTTTTTCTAAAGGAACGAGGTCCATGTAGAACTTCCAGGCATCGCGCGTCGGCGGATTGATTTCGCTGTACCACTTCCAGTTGGACGGTCCTTTGTGTTGATAGCCAAAGGTATTAGTGGCCAAGAAGTAGCTGAGCAGATACGCGCCGTTGTGGTGAAAGTCGTCGAAGAAGAAATCCGAGATCGGGGCCTGAGGAGAGGAACAGACCAAGGCGGGGTGATGTTCTGCCAGAGCGGCAGCGCTGTAAAATCCGGGGTAAGAGATCCCCCAAATGCCGACTTTGCCGTTATTGTTTTTGACGTTCTTTAGCAGCCAGTCGATGGTGTCCCACGTGTCCGAGCTTTCGTCGATCGGGTTGCTGGGAGGGTTGGGGCCTTCAACATGCGGCCGCATGTTGTCGAACTGGCCTTCGGACATCCAGCGCCCGCGCACATCTTGATGGACAAAAATGTATTTTTCGTCTTCCATCAGCGCAGACGGGCCGATCCGCGGACTAAATCGATCCTCGCCGTAGGGTTGGCAGCTGTAAGGAGTGCGACTGATCAGAATTGGGTAGGGTTGAGACTGATCGATGGGGGCGTAAATTGCGGTGAACAGCGTCGTGCCGTCCCGCATCGCAATTCGTACTTCCGATTTGGTGTACGACGCCATGATGCGATCGGCACCTGGAAGTTGTTGAGCCCAACCCGTGTTGACGTTGCCTGATAGCAGACACATCAACATCAGGGCCATCAGCGTTGGAGAAAAGTATCGCATGCCTTGCCTCAATCCGAACCGTTCAGTCAGTAGCTTTCGCGTGAAGGCACGAATTGTAAGGCAAATTTTTCGGCTGCAAATTGGGCGACTGTAAATCGGACAAAATTGAATCCAACTACTTGCTGATCGTTAGCTCAGATCCGTTGATCAGGATGCCAAAAATATCCCGCGCGTCTTCCTCTCGCAGCCCGATACATCCAGCGTGCGCTTCGGGTGTATAGTCGTCGATCGCATGAAGGCACAGGCTGCCGGTGAGGCCAATCCAGTAAGGACCGTAGCCGTTTTCGGAAGACTCTGGTGGGAAATCGTTACCGTCAGCATCACGCCAAGTGTGGCCCTGTGCGGATTTTGCAACAACGCGATACTGGCCCGGGCGGGCTTCACCCGAAATACCGACGCGAATTGGAAAGCGTCCCGCGTACAGATTTTTCAAAAACAGAGTCAACGTCTTACTACTCAGATCGACTTCCGCGTGGAAGGGACCATTGATCACTTTTAGCTCAGTTCCCGCGACGATCGAAGTGTTGTCCCCAATTTGCTGTCGATTAATGTTGTAGACCACTTGGGCCGGTACGTTCCAGCGACCCGCGATTTGGTTCAGGGTTTCACCGCTACGAATGATGTAAGGTTTTTCTTGGAAGTGATGTTCCGAAGAATAAATGACTTTCCCCGCCAAAGCGTCGAGCCATTCGTGAAGGCGCTTGCGCTGAGCCTCGGTTAGATCGGACTGACGGTAGTAACGTGTCAGTAGTCCGAGAGCAGGGCGGAATTTTTTGTCCGCGACCAAGCGATCGACTTCTTTCCAAGCGGCTTCGAGATTTATCGAGGGAGGTGTTTGCGAGAGCGAATCGGGAGCAATGTTGGCTTGTTGTACGTTCAGGTCTGGAATCTCGCTTCGATGGCCCGAGGCAAGGCTGTTGACTGAGTCGTTGGCTGAGCCGATTGGGGTAGCCGTGAATTCAGAATCAGCTTTGATTTCTTGCAATGCCGGCTGCAGATTGGGTGTGAAGTCGTCACCGTTGGAGGGTGCTGGGGCGGGAGTGGGTTGTCCCATCGACGGACTTGCTTCAAATGTTGAGCCGGGTGCTTCGATGGAAATCTTTTGAGATTCGTTGGCACTCGAAAGCGTCGGCAGCGCGTTGTTGTCGTTGCTGAACTGAGACTCTAGTGCATTGATCAATCCTTCGTCGCGCGTTTGATCGACAGCCTGAACCATTGCCGATTGAGCTTGAGACAAATCGGGCAGCGATTCTTTGAATTGGTTCAGCTTATCTTCGGCGGCTCCTAGATTGGTAGAAAGCTTGTTCGTAAACTGGTTGCCGGCGGAGGAGATTGAATCGGCGACTCCGTTTTGCTCAAACTTTTTTCGTAGGTCGTCGAAGCTGGGAGCGGTCAAGCCCTGCAGCTTCGCTGCAGATGTATTGACCATCTGCGGGGGTGTCTGAGTCATTTGATTTGCATATTGGTTAGCTTGGGGCGCAGCAAGTTGCTGCGAGGCCATTTGTTGAGGATAACGCGAGTTCGGAACCGGAGCCTGGTTGGTCGTGACTGGCATTTGCGAAGAGGCGAACGTAGCATTGTTGCCACTAGTAACCGCTGCCGCCTGTTGGAACTGGTGATAGGGTTTTTGATTCGGTTGCGACAGCTGATTCGCGCCCAGTTGATGAGTCGAGTGCATTTGATGCTGAAACTGGTCACCGTTGGAATACGGCTGATGCCCGTTTAGCATTGGATTTTGCAGCGGCGCCTGCAGGCTTAGCTGTGATGTAAAATCAGTACCGGACGTGGTGTCTTCGGTAGATGAAACCTGATAAAGTCCAATTGAAACGGCCAGCAACACAACAGCGATGGCAGTACTTTTGAGAGAATGCACTTGTGAGTCCTCCGTGACCCGAAGTTTGAAATCAATCGTTAAATTTTTTGGTTCGCCAACGATGTACGAAAACGAATTTTATGATCAGGACCACGACGACCCAACGGTCCACTGCCCTGCTTGTAAGCAACCTGTTTACGAAGATGCGCCCCAATGTCCCGGCTGTGGAAACTATCTTTCCGACGCCGATTTCCATAAACGTCCGTCAAAATGGATGGTGTTGTTGGTGGGAGCCCTCATCGCAACATGGTTGCTGCTGTACGTGTTTCCCCCCTCAAATCATCCTTGATTTTTGGTTAAAAAACACGTGACGAAGGACCGTATCAGAATCGCCATCAAGGCAAAAGAGCGAATGGTGATAGCACAAACGTGGAGAAAATGCTTGCATCGATTTGTTTGGTACCGATTCGTCTCCCGGCGATCCGATTGGAAAACGGAGTTCGCGCTCTGCTTTGGCTATGCACCGGCGCTTGACTCCAGATAGAGCCCAATTCCTCGGGGCGGAGGCTACCGATACGTTCCCGGTCAATTTCAGCCTTCTTCTTAGATGCCAAAGTAAGCCAGCATGATTCCACCAAAGAGCAACGCAATTTTCAAACGAAACATCTTTATCTCCCCAAATTTTTTTAGCCAAAAGTCTCGCAAACAAACACTGTTACAAATTATGGGTAGTTCTGCTTGCAAAACTCGTTTGGACAATCAAAAAAATGACGTACGGTGTACGTGCTTTGGCTGGTGACTATGATCCAAGTTTCTCAAGTTTCGTTTTTTGCTTTACCTACAGCAGAAATGTCCCTCTAGTTGGCTGTTATGAGTAAACCTAACCCCTCATCTGCAATCTCGCGTCGGAAGTTCATCCGACGAAGTGCGATGGCAACGACGGCAGTGGCTGCTGTGTATGCGATCGGTGTGGAACCACGTTGGGTGTCGGTTGAACAGAGGCAGCTTCCGATTCCAAATCTGCCCCAAGAACTATCAGGGAAAATTGCTGTTCAGATCAGTGACCTGCACGTTGGTTCACGCGTTGGTGACGACTATCTGAGAGCTCAGTTCGAGTACATCAAATCGCTTAATCCGGACTTCGTTTTTTTTACCGGCGATTACTTGGATAGCTCGACTGAGTGGCACTTAGAAAAAGGAAAAGCGTTGCTGAGTGATTTCCCTCAAGGAAGAATTGGCACGGCCTGTGTGCTGGGCAATCATGACTTTGGGAATAGTCCAAATCAAGTCAGAGAAAACGCACAGAACACTAGACGATTGATTGACCTTTTTAATCGAGTTGGTCTGAATCTGTTGATTGACCAATCGATCGATCTTGGCGGACTGCACGTTGCGGGGCTGCGCGATTTTTGGTTCGGCGGATTCAACAATCAGTCTGCGGCGTTGGCGATTGATGCGGTCGCCGCGCAGCCCTCGATTGTTTTGAGTCACAATCCGGATACGGTCGATTTACCGATCTGGGACAACTACCAGAGCTGGGTCTTGTGTGGCCATACTCACGGCGGACAGTGCAATTTTCCGATAGTGGGTGCGCCAGTGTTGCCGGTCGCCAATCGACGGTACGTATCGGGAAGCTTTGAGATTGAGGGCGGCCACAAAATGTATATTAATCGCGGCATAGGACATACGCAACGTGTCCGATTTATGGCGCGGCCCGAAATCACCGTCTTCAAACTCATGTTGGCGTGGCCAAAGACTTCTTGCGAGTCTTCGGTCTGACGCATGCTAAAACTAGTCCGTACTATCCTCAAAGCAACGGGAAGATCGAACACTGGCATGAGACAATCAAAGACGAATGCATCAGGGCTTGCTGCCCTCGCACCATCAAAGAGGCTCGCAACTGTAAATAGCGAGTTTCCAGCTAGGCCGCTTGAGATTGCAGTGCAGGAACCTGCGGTGGGCTCTGCTGAGGAGCAACCCGAGCGCCCCGCAGTCGGAAGGTGGGCGACACCAGTGCGTGCCGCCTGCCTCACTTCCGAGTTTGGCCCAATGCGAAATACCTGAGTACCTGAGCATGTCAGCGAGTCCTGATGCGTCAGGTTTAGCTGTTTTCCAACATGACAACTCGAACTCAAAATTTCAGTTTACGCTGAACTAAGACAATTCAATAGGGATGATTGCAGAATGGCCAATCTGGCCGTGCAACAAAACTTAAGCATCCAAAAAAACGCAAAGCTACGTCTGGATATCTTTGCGAAGGGCATTTTACCACAGCCTGTTGTGATGCATCCCGTTATAAAGCACGGCAACTGTCAGACGAACTCAGTTTTAGACGAATTCAGTTTGCTTTTTCGCGACTAGTTCTTTGAACTTTTTGGTCTTTTTGAAGGAAGCGAACTTTTTCACAACCCAGTCACGATCGACCGTTTCGTTAGTTCGTGCTAGATACGCCATTGCAAATGCTTCGTTGTCACCAAATTGATCGGCGGAGAAGCTAACGCCGCCCTTCAAAGGGCATTCGGGCCATCGTGCGTACCAGCGGCAGTAATATTTCTTATTCTTCCCACTGCCGTAGGTTGTCATTCTAGGCCACACTCCAACAACACCAGAGGAATTGCGCTTGCTCATTCTTCCTTTAGCGGGCAGAACTGGAGGCAACTTTGCCTTCGTTTTTTTCACCCAGACGTCTGCGGCGGCTTGAGCCTTCGTCCACGTCTTGTATTCTTTGAGTGTAAAGTTTTTTTGTACAGTTTTGCCTTGGCGCATGATCCGCGCCATCACGCACTTGGAGACCTTATTTTTTGTAGTGTTCATTTGCTAATTGATTTGCCAAAGTTTCGAAAAGAAAAGTCATCATATGGTTGGAAGTGAGACAGAGGCAATTAGCGAATGCAGATTATAACCCGATTAGGAATTTTGACTACGAACATTGGCTTCGAATGGTGAACAGGTTGACAATTAGTCAAAGCGAAAGTCCCTACAACAGCGCCCCCCCAATCGGGGCCCTATTGGACTTTCTTACTCCACGATTGGTTTTATTATAGGATTGGATATCACAGCAGTTGACTGCGCCAAGCTGTGCTTCACCGGCGGCTACAATTCGACACTGTTTTAAGCCGCACAAAACGACTTTTGTTTCGCCCCTTTTAGATGCTTTGCCATGTCTCTTTTTGAATCTGCTGAACAGGCAAACCTAGATGCGGGAAAACCCTTGGCTGCTCGGATGCGTCCGCAGACGCTGGACCAATTCATTGGCCAAGAGCATATTATGGGTGCCGGGAAATTGCTGAGACGCCTCGTCGCGGCTGATCGAATAGGCAGTTTAATTTTTTATGGGCCACCTGGCACGGGAAAAACCACGCTTGCAAGACTATTGGCCGGCGCCACAAAACGCAAGTTTTATCAACTTAATGCGGTGCTACACGGGGTCAAAGATCTGCGTGAGACGCTTCAAGCGGCCCGCGATGAACTCGCCACCGGCGGGCAGGCCTCACTGCTATTTATCGATGAAATTCACCGCTTCAACCGGGCTCAGCAGGACGCGATGCTGGCTGATATCGAAGACGGAGTCGTTTCCCTGATTGGGGCGACGACCTCCAATCCTTTCTTCGCCGTTAACGGAGCCCTGATCAGCCGCAGTCAAATTTTTCAGTTTGAACCACTGTCGGAAAACCACATTCGGACTGTGGTTGATCGCGCGCTTACCGACAATGCCAACGGATTGGGACGGCAAAAGATCTCGTTGTCCGATGATGGGATTGAGTTTTTGACCGGCATCTGTGACGGGGACGCGCGCAAGGCGCTGTCGATTCTTGAAACTGCCTCGATCGCATCGGGGCTTGGAATCGAGCCGGTGACGATTGACAAATCGGCATTGGTCGAGGCGATGGGGCAGCGCGCGATTCAATATGACGCCACCGGTCAGGAACACTATGATTGCGCCAGTGCGCTGATCAAAAGTATTCGAGGCAGCGACGTTGACGCTGGTCTGTATTGGTTGGCGCGAATGCTAGAGGGAGGAGAGGAGGTGCGATTTCTTTGCCGACGGCTGATTATTTTGGCTAGTGAGGACATCGGTAATGCGGATCCACACGCGCTGCCGCTGGCGGTAGCGTGTTCCCAAGCGTGCGAGCAAGTTGGGCTTCCCGAATGCCAGCTGACTCTTTCTCAAACCGTTGCCTATCTAGCATGCGCTCCAAAATCTAACGCTGCCACCGTCGCGATCAGTATGGCTCGGCGCGACATTCGCGAACACAGTGTGATCCCCGTTCCCAAAGCGATGCGCTGTACGCACTACGACGCGGCAAAAGAACTTGGCAGCGGTGTCGGATATGAAAACTCGCACCGCGCTCCAGAAGGTGTCAACACGCAGGATTATCTGGGGGTTGAAAAACAGTATTACTTTCCCGTGGATCGTGGTTTTGAAAAAGAACTACAGGCTAGATTGGAAAAGATACGAAGGATTCTCAAGGGTCAGTGATCCTTGTTCTGCAAGCAGCATTGCCAGCACCATCGCTAAGTCGTTTGACGTGCCCGTGACGTCCGAGTCAGTTTCTTCTACGCTCCACATTTTTGAACGGGGAGTCTGACCTGGAGTCTGGAAAAATTGATCGCCGCCAGTCGCCGCCAGTCGCCGCCAGTCGCTGCAAATTGCTGGCCAGTGGACGCTGGCTGGAGTTGGCGGCTGCTTGGGATTGGGTTCTTGCAGATGCCGCTCCACGCCGATCACCAAACGCCCTCAGTTGATGTTGGTCCCGGAACAACAAGAAATTTCGCTCCGCCTGCAAGCCTATCAGAAGACGATTGCTGCAGAAACGGCGTCAAGCAACAAAGCTTTGGTCAGCATGGTCCAGCGCGTCGGTCAGCGGATTGCCTCAGTTTCAAAGCGAACTGATTTTCAGTGGGAATTCAACCTAATTACCGATCCTCAACAGAACGCTTTTTGTCTTCCCGGCGGAAAGGTGGCGATCTACGAAGGCATCTTGCCAGTTTGCCAAGACGCAGGCGGACTGGCGGTCGTGATGTCCCACGAAATCGCACATGCACTTGCTAGACATGGCGGTGAAAGGATGAGCCACAATATGATTGCTGGAGCGACGTTGTAGCGGCTACCAAAGCCAGCTGATTACAATCAGAAAGAGGTCGCCCGAACGGGCACATTGAAAATGTGATAATGTATCTTATGGAAAAGGAAGTTTAGTTCACGCAACAGACGCCTTGGGACGGAGGTGTTAGGCTGGGGTGTTAAAAGATTGGTGTTGCAGGCGCTTCCTTCTTGCGCAAGATCTGTTTCTCCTTAACGGGCAGCAAGTCTTGGCGTCTGAGGGCGTGAGTTGTTTTTCCGATGAACGTTTCAGCCCATTCTTTGAGGTGCTTGATGCGGCATGTTTCCATCGCTTGCGTCACGCGCTCAAGAGTTGGCTTGGCAACCGCTGCAGCCAGCGCCAGAATTTGACGAGTGATACTTCCGGTGGTTTTCTCGTCTGCCATCCACTTGCCTTTACCAATTAAAGACTCGAGCACCTCCGTTGAGGCGGGCAGACCGTCAAAAGCAATCGCCCGCCCACACTGTTCCCGGCAAATCGCCAGCATCGCGTTAGTGAACTGGATTATTTCTTCATCGCGCGATTCAATCTGTAATGACTCCAGTAAATTCATCAAC
>CALKXO010000247.1 GCA_938003615.1 uncultured Pirellulaceae bacterium
AGTCACCGACCGTGATGTTTCCATTGTTTGCAGTTGTCATTCGCATATTACCGGTGACGTTGACCGACGAATTCGAGCCATCGGTGATGTTGCCGCCGGATTGAATCCTCACGTTGCCAGTTGTGCCAATAATGGCAGGGGTCACTGAGGTGTCGGCTGCTTGTCCAGCTCGACTATTGCCACCAAACACGGTGGAATCGTCTTCGGTGATGTTCACATTTGCGAATCCGGCCGGCGGACTAGCGATCCCGACATTCGGTGTGATAAAGGTCAAGCTGCCAAACTGAGCATTGTCACCTGTTTGGTTGCCGACGTTAATAGAGTTCCCGCGGAACGAGGCGTTGTTGGTAACGACAATATCGGCGTTATCACTGTTGGACAAATTGCCAACCGACGTGATGATCGAATTCTGAGCCCGATTGGTGCCAAGAATATTAGTGTCGTTGTTCTCAGTCAGCCTAAACTGAGTGTCCGTGTCGAACTGGATCGATCCAGCGGTGAAGAAGTCGCTTCCGACATCGCCAATAATCGCGCTCTCGGCGTCGAACTCAGCAAGGTTAGTAATCGTCATTCTGGCGACGGCCTCATCAGTGATCTGACCAGACGAACGCAGCCGCATGCTCTGAGCAAAGTTCTTTTCTTCGATGACCAGCGTGTCAGAATCTTCACTCAGGTCAAAACGCCCTTCGGTGAAGAAGTAGATTGAATTTGAGTTGAACTGGTCGGTGTCGGTGTCGCCAATTCGAACGCTCTGTGCGGTGAAGCCAGACTGGAACTGAACGTTAATCGTCGCATTATCATCGTCAGTGATAGACGCTTTCGAACGCAGGTTCATTGATCGCGCGGTGTTCGTCCCTACAATGTTGATCGCAGTATCTTCATTAATCGATACTTGACCATTGGATTGAAAATTGACGGTGCCTGCATTAAACACATCAACGCCATTGTCACCGAGGCGTACACCCGCGTTGCCAAATAGTTCGGCCAAACCACTGACGTTGATCTGAGTCGTCAAGCCATCAAGGATTCGCCCGTTAGACGCCAATCGAAGTGACCCTGCGGCAACATCGCCCAACAGGGTATTGTCATCTTCCTGAACGTTCACAACGGATGAAACGTTGAACGAGGTTCGCTGAAAACGAGTTTCGTCATTTGTTCCGCCAAGCAAAACATTGGCAGCCGTAAAATCACCGTCGCCAACGACCCGAATGGTCGTACCGGGCGAGTCGGAAACTGTTCCATTGACAGCGTTCACGGTCAAATCGCCTGTAATGTCCACGCCAGTGAAGTTAAGCGAGTTAACATCGGCAAGCGTTACGCTGCGAGCGGTGCCACCAGTGGTGACCCGGACGTCGTTGAAATTGTTGGTTGCACTATCAAGCACAACTGAGTTGTTGTTGGCCAAAATCGTCGTTTGTCCATCAACACGAAGGCGTCCGGTAGCACCGTCGCCTACGCGCCCGCCGACACCAATCAACTCCACATCAAAATCATTGGAGAGATCATAAGCACCGTTAACAGTAACTTGATTGACATTGGTAACGTCAATGTCAGTCAGCCCCGTACCAGAAAAATTTCCGTTGAAGGCAACCTGCTGGTTGGCAGCCACTGGGTTGCCAATCACCAAAATCTGACGAACGTCATTGGCCGCAATGCCGGTGGTGACCTGCGATCCGCCTACCGTAACGTTAGTGCCGTCGTTGTCGACCACCGCGATATCGTTATTGGCAGAGAGGTTAACCGTCAAAATCCCTGTACCGGGAGCGAAGCCCGATGTGACAGCCAACATTTTTCTGTCTTCGAGTGTGGCGTAGTCATGCCCCTGTTTTCTGGATCGACGGGCCTTAGGAGCCAATAGGTTCTTCTTGTATGTCTTTTTCATAGCTGTTCTTTTCGAGTTAACTGGCATTGGGACAAGCCTCCGTACACAAATGAGTTTCTTGAGGAAAAACTTGGTGATGTCATTGTGGACTTGGCCCTAGACGTCAAGAGCCGGCACAAAGTTGTAAAACGACTGCCTCTCAGTTCACCATTCCATCCCCAAACAAACGGGGAGAATGCACCAAGCCAGATCATTAGGTAGGTTTGGAAAGAAGTGAAAGGAAGGTCTGGGGTTATGAACGATTTTTGCGATCCTGCCAACGCCAGATGTTACCGAATCCGCACTGCTAGCCCAGCCCACTTATTCATCACAGTTGGTTTGCAAAGCGTAATCGACAAAAATGTATTGAGGACGTTAGTTGAATTCGCTACCATCGGCCAACGGAGGCCAGAAAACGTCGTAAACCTAAACTTTCGCGCAATCTTTTTCATTCAATGGCGAAGAAAGCCTCACAATACCGTCCGGAAGAGACACATGCAGCAGTTTGATGTCAAACGAGGAATTCGAAAATGCTGCGTAACCGAACTTCCGTTTGCCGCCGGTGAGGTGTTTTATTCCGCTCTAATTGAAACAAGTTCCAGTACGATCCGTAAAGACTTCTGCATTGACGCGTGGCAAAAGAGCCCTTGGAGTCAACAGGACAACCCCGAGCCTCGAGCGCCGGTTGAAAACGCCCCTTCAACAGATTCCAACAACGAGACTTTAATCGGATGGTGGAAGCAAAGTGTGCCTGAACAGGATTCAGGAGTCGTATATTGGGCTCCTGACCATGTTTTGATTGCTTGGTTCGATTCTTTGTACGCCAATCAAAGCGAAAAAAGTCAAAACCAGCAGGAAAACCAGCAGGAAACGGCTTGGGTGATGGCACTGCTACTACTGCAGAAAAGGCTACTTACGCGGTGCGACCGAGAAACCGATAGTGACATTTTGCATCTGATCAACAAAAAAACTAACCAAGAATACGAACTGCAAGAACCCGTAATCGACGAAGAACGGATCGACTGTATTCAGAACCATCTGGCCGAAAACCTGTTTTCCGATCGCCCGCTGTAAACAACGCCAGTTCCAAAAGAAAATCACTTTGAATCATATCCACGACAACCTGATGCGACCGACGCGCATCCCCCAAACCACGGGCTCGGCTTGGCGGACAGCGTTCGTGTTGCTGATGACATTCGGCTTGATGTTGACGTGCGCTGACGAAACCAATGGACAGTGGTTCCGAAATTTGCGAAACAGCTTCGGCGGCCAAGCTAACTCCGCCAGCAATATTCCAGCAGCCTTCAATTCACCTCCGAACCAACAACAATTTCTCACTTGGGTCCTCCAACATACGGCCAACGTGAAACAAGTCGACGCGCGCATTCAAGTTGCCATGACCGGTACTCCCAAGCTGCGGGGGTCGATTCAGATTGAAAGGCCCAACCGTATGCGTCTTAAGGCGGGAGTGTTGGGCATGAACGAAATGGGCGTCGATGTAGGAAGCAATGACGAGCTGTTCTGGATCTGGACGCGTGTGGCGTTGCCTGGACAGTCTCCAACATTGATGTGGGCCACCCATGAGAGCTTTCGGCAATCCACTTCTGCAATTCGCAAAGCCGTTCCCCTTGAGCCCGAGTGGTTGATCGAAGCACTTGGGCTCGTTGATTTCTCCACCTACGAGTCACACTCTCAACCGACCCCGCAACCCGGCGGCCGCATGCAGATAATCAGCAGTCGAACGGGGGTCGATGGAAAACAATATCGCGTCACCGTATTTGATGCTCGACGTGGAATCATTGAGCAACAGTCGCTGTACAACCAACAGGGACAGTTAATCGCGTTCACCAATTCCAGCGACCATGTGTTCTACCCGCAGCATAACATCAGTTTGCCTCGAAAAATTGAGCTGCACCTATTTCAGAAAGGACAAGAAATCACGATGCGGGTCACGACCGACAGTTACAAGATCAACAGCCTTTTTGGCGACCCACGATTAATGTGGCAGATGCCAGATGCCGGCGACGTGGAACGCATTAATCTGGCTCCTGATATCGCTCCAATTCGGCAACCGCCTAGCCAACCGCCCACTCAATACGCGCCAACCCCACAGCGCTTCCGAAACGACTTTCGATCAGTAACCTATCCTGGGCGTTGATGACTTCAGTCCTTTTTTACAGCATCATGGCGATGTACTTCATCGTTGCGATATTGCTTTTGTTCGCACTATTCTCGCTTGTTATGGTGTGCGTGAGCTGGAACACTGACCGACGGAAGCGACACGCGCGATGGCTGGGGCTTTCTCTGTTAGCCGTTTCGCTGGCTGCCGCGGCAACTTACGGTGCCATTTGGTATGTCTGGATCCCTCTCGTGGGGCAAGAGATGAAGGTTGAGCACGATGCGCTACGTGCAAAACAATTTTCGGAAACCACAATCGTAAAGACCGGTGATCGCGCACCAACATTCAAATTAGAAACGCTATCCGGCGAAGTCTTCGATGTTCCGCAACGCGACCGAGTGGTGGTCGTTAGTTTTTTCGCTACGTGGTGTGGTTCATGTTTGGTCGAATTGCCGCATCTGCAACGAATGTGGGAATCCCGCAAAAACGACGATCGATTTCGAATGCTGGTCATCAGCCGCGAAGAAACAGCAGACGAAGTCAGCGACTTCTTGGATAGCAAAGGGTATACCTTTCCTGCCGCGGCGGACCCGGACCGGTTCTTCTACTCCAAATTCGCTTTGGAATCCATTCCGCGCACTTTCGTGATTGCCCCTGATGGAACCATTGCTCACGCCAGTATTGGGTTCATAAAAGATGACCAACACGAACTCGAAAAAATCGTGGACGACCTTCTGGCCAGTCTGTCAGACCTGTCCAGCGAGCAAAATTAGCCCTGAGAACAGACTGTTTTCCCAACAACTAGATGCCTCCCTCCGCTGCCACAGCAACATCGTCATGACCCTTACGCCCGTTTTTCGTTGAACTTGACGGCGATCGGCTTCCGATAAAGAAAGAGGCGTCGTCGGGGATCTTCCGGAAAACGATACCGATTCTTTGGAAACAGCCTTTCCGGTTGCCAAGCTCTAGTTGACACGGGTAAAGGCGAAACCTACGATTTTGTGAAACTTTGACGATAGCGTGATCCATGCAATCCCCCCCGAGCCTCTTGGGCAAGGAGAAAATGTTGCTTCGTCTTGCTATCCCATTTAGATAGACACTAACAACGGCAGAAGACTTTTTGGTCACGCATTTGCCATTCAGGAGATTTTTTCAATGACTCATGTAGTTGCCCAACCCTGTGACGGATGCCGTTACACTGACTGCGTCGTCGTCTGCCCGGTAGAGTGTTTCTACGAAGGCGAGAAGATGCTTTACATTCATCCCGATGAGTGCATTGACTGCGAAGCTTGCGTTCCCGAATGCCCGGTAGAAGC
>CALKXO010000248.1 GCA_938003615.1 uncultured Pirellulaceae bacterium
AAAGACAACATCTGGAGTGCTGAAGGAGGGATCCGAAAGAAGCTACGCAACGGCGGCGACTATAGCATTTCTCAAACACTCGGCTTCCAAAACAGTAACTCGACATTCTTCACGCCGCAGAACCAAGGAACCGCCACGTTAGCACTCAATGTGACCCAGCCCCTGCTTCGCGGCAAAGGTGCCTACGTCAATCAGGCTCAGATTCTAATCGCGCAATCCACCGGTGGGGCGGCTTGGGACACTTTTAAGTCAAATCTCCAAGAAGAACTCGAAGGGATGGTCGCGGCGTATTGGGATCTTTACTTACAACGCAGTATTTTCTTGCAGAAGAAACGCAATGTAGAACGGGGACAGGTTATTCTCGACCGCCTCAAAGGGCGCGAGGGGCTCGACTCACTACCTGCTCAGATTGCCCGTGCAAAATCGGCAGTGCTGACACGTCGAACAGAGCTTGCAAACGCATTTCGCGACGTCCGCAACGCTGAAACAGAAATCCGCCGTCGTATCGCCGATAAAAATTGGCAAGCCAGCCAATCGATCGAGCTGCTACCAGCGGAAATGCCATCCACTCATTCGACTGGACTCGAACTCGAACAAGTCGTTTTCACTGCGCTGGAAAATCGACCGGAGATCGCCGAAGCCATTCGCCGTATTCGGATCGCGGGCGTTCAACGCGATGTTTCGGCAAACGAACTTCTGCCTGATCTGTCGCTACTGCTGGGCACCTACGTCAGCAGCCTACGTGGTGGAACGGGCATCTTGAATGCATTTCAGGATCAGTTCGGCCAAGTGACACCCGGTTACAGCGTGGGTTTAGAATTTGAGCTGCCGTATCGCAACCGTGCCGCTCGAAGTCGACTGCAACAGCGCAATCTTCAGTTCCGTCGACTGCAGAATGAACTTGAAGACATCATCCAAAACGTGATTGCCGAATCTCAAGTGGCAACCCGCCAGGTCAGCTCGGCGTTAGAAACTTTAAACGCAGCCAAAGAGGCCGTTGGAGCAGCACGTATTGATCTAAGACAGAACCAAACACGCTGGGAATCATTTGCTCTAACCGAGGGAGATCTCGCCGATGGTCAATCACCTACCGTCGTGCTGGACCAATTACTCGACTCGCAGGAGCGTCTCTCCCAAACCGAAAATGTTTATGCTACTGCGGAACAGGAGCTAAAGGTTGCCGAAATCGGATTGCAACGAATCATGGGTACGCTCTTGATGCACCAACGAGTCGACTTTAGCCGAACAGTAAAATGTGATGTTCCGTCGATCCACATCAACAAAGCGGACACTTCGGCAGAAGCGCAATTCAATTCCGCGCAATAAACATCCGCACCAGCTTCCGCTCGGTAGAACAAGTCGACTGCCGGGCGGAAATGTAGATGCAAAACGCGTTTTAGCGTTATAAAAACGCGGCAGGAAAATGCCGTGCTGCTGTGGCCGTCCGTTTATCTGCTGTGGCATCTCATCCGGCAGCCGGCTACGGTCACGCGGTCTCTGGGTTAAACAAATCAATCTCGATTTGTCAAGGTCGTCTTAAGCCACACCAAGAAGATGAAGACACTTCTTTAAACCACTAGATGGTGGTTGGGAAATCGGGAGACATGCTGTAAACTATAGGGTTTGCTATCGCTAAATCCACCGGATCGGAACCGCCCAAGAAATGCCTGCCTCGGATATCGTTGTCAAAGGTGCTCGTGAACACAATCTTCAGGATGTCAACCTTGTTCTCCCGCGAAACCAACTCATCTGCCTGACCGGCGTCTCCGGCAGCGGCAAGAGCTCATTTGCTTTTGACACAGTTTTTGCCGAAGGTCAACGGCGTTACGTGGAGAGCCTTTCCAGCTTCGCTCGCCAGTTTTTGGGTCAGATGCCCAAACCGGACGTTGATCTAATCTCAGGACTAAGTCCTTCAATTTCGATCTCTCAAAAATCGTCGGGAAACAACCCTCGTTCGACCGTCGGTACGATTACGGAGATCTACGATTTCCTGCGTGTTCTGTACGCGCGTGTCGGCCAAGGGCACTGCCCTAGCTGTGACAAACCGATCACTGCCCAGTCCCGTGACCAGATTATCGGTGCCATCATGATGCTGGAGGTCGGCACGGAATACGCCGTTCTAGCACCCGTTGTCCGCAATCAGAAAGGTGAGCATCGCGATCTGTTTACCGACTTGCTGAAACGCGGCTACACACGTGCACGGGTCGATGGAGAAATGGTTCTCCTATCGGGAGAAATCAATCTGGACCGTACAAAACGCCACAATGTAGAAGTGGTTGTCGATCGATTGACCGCAGGCCCAAATATTCGAGGCAGACTTTCTGAATCGGTCGAATCGGCACTGAAACACGGTAAGGGAACATTAATCCTGCAAATCGACGGCGACGAAGCTCCCGAGCAAGCGCCTACCGATGCTGATGCCGAAGTCGATGACGCTGATACGGTCGAAGGCAAAAAATCTTCTCGCCGAAAGTCATCATCGCGCAGAAAGAGCGTCGCTACTGCAGGCGGAACGACCGATCGCGTCTTCTCCTCCCAGTATTCATGTGCCGGGTGTGGAATTAGTTTCACACCTCCGACGCCACAAATGTTCAGCTTCAACAGTCCTCAGGGTATGTGTACCACCTGCGATGGATTGGGGGAGCTGTTTACGTTCGATCGCGACATGTTGATCACCAACCCGTCAAAATCGTTTCAGCAAGGCTGCTTTGACTTGCTGGGAAAATGGAAGGACCTCGGACGATGGAAGCGACACATTTATCAGGGCGTCGCGGACACCTACGAACGCACGCATGAGTTGGAACCCGGCACGATGCTGGAAACTGCCTGGGAGGAGCTACCAGAACAAATCCAAGACGCGTGGCTGTATGGCACCGGCGATCTGAACATCACCTACACATGGCGAGGTGGCGCTTCTCCGATGAAGTACGGTGGTCCATTCCCTGGCGTCATTGCCGAATTGGATGAGCAGTACCACAAGACGACAGGCGCGGCGAAAATCCGTAAGCTAGAAGCCTTTATGAACGAGGTCGACTGTGTGGAATGTCACGGCGACCGTCTGAACAATCAGGCCCGTCATTTCCGCATGAAATCGACGGTTGAAAAATTCGCAGACCGCCCAAGCCTTTCGCTACCGCAGGTGTGCGAACTGTCGATTGCTGATGCATTCGAATTTTTCTCCGCGATGGAGCTAGATCCGACGCGCGCGTTTGTGGCGATCGAACCGATCAAGGAAATTCGAAACCGACTTGGCTTCCTCCTCAATGTTGGACTCGACTACTTAAATCTGAGCCGCACCGCGCCGACGCTGTCCGGTGGTGAAAGCCAGCGTATTCGTTTGGCGGGTCAAATCGGAGCTGGTCTGGTTGGGGTTCTATATATCCTTGACGAACCTTCGATTGGACTTCACCCGCGCGACAACGACCGATTAATCAGTACACTGCAACATCTGCGCGATGTCGGCAATACTGTCGTCGTGGTGGAGCACGATGAAGACACCATGCGGGCTGCCGATTATCTGATCGACTTTGGTCCAGGCCCGGGTGTTCGAGGCGGCGAAGTCGTCGTCGAAGGTCACCCCTCAGAGATCATTAAATCGAAGAAGAGTCTTACGGCGCAGTATCTGGCCGGTTCTCTCGAAATCGAAGTGCCCGAGCATCGTCGTAAGGGAGATCCGACCAAAAAACTGATGATTCGTGGCGCTCGTCACAACAATCTCAAAGAGATCGACATCGAAATTCCTTTGGGGAAATTCGTTTGCGTCACCGGTGTCTCGGGTAGTGGAAAGAGTTCGTTCGTCAACGAAATCCTTGTCGAAACACTTCGACAGGAACTCAACGGCGGCATCGGCGATCCGGGGGATCACGATGCCTTAGACGGCATTGAAAACCTAGACAAAATGATCGCCATTGACCAATCACCGATCGGTCGTACGCCACGCTCGAATCCAGGCACCTACATCAAATTGTTTGACGAGATTCGCAAGCTCTACACGCAATTGCCTGAGGCGAAGAAGCGTGGATACGCCCCCGGGCGATTCAGCTTTAACGTGAAAGGTGGGCGATGCGAGGCGTGTGAAGGAAACGGCTCCAACAAATTGGAGATGGATTTCCTAGCCGACATTTGGGTCAAGTGCCCCGTGTGTCAGGGGCAGCGTTTCAATCGCGAAACACTCCAAGTCAAATTTCGCGATAAGTCGATCGCAGATGTTTTAAATATGGAAGTTGAAGAAGCCATTGGTTTCTTCGAGAATATTCCAAAGGTTTATAACAAGCTGCTTACGTTGCAGGCCGTTGGACTTGAGTACTTAAAGATTGGCCAACCCTCCCCTACCCTTTCCGGCGGCGAGGCTCAGCGCATCAAACTGGCCCGAGAACTCGTTAAACGCAGCACAGGCAAGACACTCTATCTGCTGGACGAACCAACAACGGGACTTCACTTCGCCGACATCAAGTTGCTGCTGAAGGTTTTGCAAGACTTCGTTGAAGCCGGCAACACCGTGCTTGTTGTGGAACATAATCTAGACGTGATCAAGACCGCAGACTGGATCATTGACATCGGCCCTGAAGGCGGAAGCGGTGGCGGACGCGTCGTCTGTGCCGGTCCCCCCGAAGAAGTTGCCAAATGCGAAGAGTCCTACACCGGACGCGCGCTCAAGAAAGCCATGGGACCGATCCCCGTCATCCCTAAGCCGACGAAGAAAAAGTCCGACACGCCACACCTTGCGCAGACGATTAAAGTACGCGGCGCTGAACAACATAACTTGCGAACCGTTGATGCTGATATTGAACGCGACAAAATGACCGTGTTCTGCGGCCCTAGCGGCAGCGGCAAGAGCTCTATGGCGATGGATACGATCTACGCCGAGGGACAACGACGGTACGTGGAAAGCTTGTCTTCCTACGCACGGCAATTTGTAAACCAATTGGAGAAACCCAAGGTCGAACAGATCGAGGGACTTTCACCAGCGATCGCCATTGAACAAAAGAATCTTGGATCGACGCCACGAAGCACCGTCGGCACTGTCACCGAAGTCTACGACTATCTACGGATTTTGATGGCGAGATTGGGCACGCCTTATTGTCCTGATTGCGACGCGACCATCGGCACACAGACCAGCGACGACATCGTCGACAAGGTCATGCAGTACGATGCGGGCACGCGTCTGATGCTGATCGCTCCAATCGAACTTGATGTGAATCAAACCTATGAAAAGCTCTGGGAAGAAGTTCGTGCGATGGGTTTTCAACGCCTTCGCATCGACAACCAAACCCTGAGCATCGATGACATTCCTGAACTTAACCGGCGCAGTCGCCACACCGTTGAAATCGTGGTAGACCGGATTGTGATCAAGCCTGAATCGCGCTCTCGTATCGCCGACTCTCTCGAAGCGGCGCTTTCGGTGGGCAAAGGTGTTTGTCACGTGGTCGAACCGATGGACAAGGTTCCTGAGCAACATTGGAAAGTGGTCAAGCATTCGCAGCACCTTGCTTGTGAGTGTTGCGGACGCAGCTTTGATCATCTGACGCCAAACAATTTCTCCTTCAATAGCCAACTTGGTTGGTGCCCAGATTGCGAAGGCATCGGCACCCAAACCGGGGCAAACCCGGCAGCCGTGATGAAAGATGGAGAACTTTCTCTGAAAGAAGGCGCGATTGGTCTCTGGCCTGAAATGTCGCAAAAGATGTCAAAGGACATGCTCAAAGCGTTTACCGATGGCACAGGCATTCCTGACGACCGTCCCTTCAATCAGCTCGACGCCCGACAACGCCGCATGGTTTTCTATGGAACAGGCGATCGTTGGTTCGACGTAACCGACAAAGAGGACAACGTTGTGTTCTCTTTCCAGTTCAAAGGGGTGTTCCCAACTCTCGAAGAAGCGTCTCGATTGTCCGCAGCGCTGCGAGCCAAGATGCAGTCGCTGATTGGTGAAGTCGAATGCGGAGGTTGCGGTGGAAGCCGGTTGCGAGACGACGCGGCCGCAGTGCGCTTCCGCGATTTGACGATCGACGGTATCTGCCGAATGCCGCTGGGCAGGTTGAGCAGCGTGATCAAGAAGTGGAAACTTGATAAGCGCGAGAAGAAGATTGCGGGCGAACTGATTCGTGAAGTCAGCAGCCGTGTCGAGTTCCTCAACGATGTCGGCCTACAGTACATCACCATCAACCGAACCGCAGCATCGCTTTCCAACGGCGAAGCTCAGCGGATTCGCTTGGCCAGCCAGTTGGGCAGTGGGCTTTGCGGCGTGTTGTATGTATTGGACGAACCGACAATTGGCCTGCATCCGCGCGATAATACGCGCTTGCTTAAAGCGCTTCATCGGTTGCGAGACTTAGGCAACACATTGATCGTGGTCGAACACGATCGTGAAGTCATTGAGAACAGCGACAACATCTGCGACTTTGGGCCTGAAGCAGGAATCAATGGTGGCAACATCGTCGCTTCAGGAAGCGCGGCGGAGGTAGCCAAAGCGAAGAAGTCAGTAACAGGACCATTTATCAGCGGTAGAAAAGGAATTGCAATTCCGTCCAACCGCCGCCCTGCCCTGTCACTGGATCCCGAGTTCAAAGACGTTGATTTCACAAAAGTGGCGTCGAAGAAGGCTACGAAAAAGAAGGCAGCTACGAAAAAACCGGTTAAGAAAGAGGCCAAGAAGTCCCTTCCAATGGCAACCACGATTGATGTCGTCGGGGCGCGTCATAACAACCTAAAAGACACTTCCGTGCGGTTCCCTTTGGAATCGCTGACCGTTGTGACGGGACCAAGTGGTTGCGGCAAGAGTAGCCTAGTCAATGAAATTCTGTACAAATCGTTGGCGCGACGTCTGCACCGCGCCTCGGCAACACCTGGAGCTCACAAGGGTATTCGCGGCATTGACAACATCAACAAGGTGATCCGCGTCGATCAAACACCGCTCGGTAACTCGCCGTCGTCGAATCCGGCAACCTATACAGGTGCATTTGATTTGATTCGCGATCTGTTTTCTCAATTGCCGGATGCCAAAATCAGAGGCTTCACCTCCCGCCGCTTCAGCTTCAACGTCCCTGGAGGACGCTGCGAGGAATGCTTCGGAAACGGCCAGATCTGCATTGAAATGCACTTCCTACCAGACGTATGGGTTGAATGCGAGGCATGTAAAGGTCGCCGCTACAACGAAGACACGTTGGCTGTCCGATACAATGGACGCACGATCGACGACGTCTTGAAAATGCCATGCGGGGAAGCGCTTGAACACTTCTCAAATATCCCGAAGATTCGTCGCATTTTAAAGACGTTGTGCGATGTAGGATTGGACTATGTCACCTTGGGACAAAGCGCACCGACCCTTTCGGGAGGAGAGGCTCAACGCGTGAAACTCTCCGCCGAACTTGCTCGACCGGACACGGGGCGCACGCTGTATCTGTTGGACGAACCCACAACAGGCCTGCATTTCAACGATCTAGAAAAACTCTTAGAAGTGATTCAGCGTTTGGTCGATGTCGGAAATACCGTGGTGTTGATCGAGCATAACCTCGACATTATTAAAGCCGCGGACTGGGTCATCGACATGGGCCCCGAAGCGGGTATCGATGGTGGACAAGTCGTCATCCAAGGAACTCCCGAAACGATCGCAGCTTACGCCAAAGCTGCACTCGGCGAGACCCTGTCCGCCACAACAAAGAAGGCTCCGAAAAAGAAGAAGGCAGCATCCAGCAAAAAAGCCACGCCAAAGAAGTCTGGTTTGCCACGCAGCTACACCGGTGAAGCGCTGATTTCAGTTCTGGAAGAAGGCCCATACAAGAAACGGAAGGCATACGATCCGTCCAAGGATGATCGATGGAAAAAAGGCGATCTCGACATTGAAGACGTCGGCGCCAATGCGCAGATGCCATGGGAATCTGATGGCCGTCGTTGGCATACGATCGACCGAGTTGGTCGAGGCGGCGAACCTGTTAAATGGGACGGCCGGGTTCTCGACGAAATCGTTTCTCGGATTGAGCAGCACGACAATTTCTCCGACACGATTTGGAATCAGCGTACCGTTGTTGAGGTCTCCGGCGAGAAGAAGTCTCAAGGCTGGTTTTTTCATGCATTGACCGGCGACGCATGGTTCGTGACGCTCAAATTCCGAGTCCGCCCTCGCGCTTTCAAACGTGAGGAACTGGTCGAAGCGATTCCACTTCGCACTGCCAATCAGATGGAAGATTTACCCGTCTATGGAAATACGCCGCGTGTGAAGGTTTCCAACACCAAGGCCTCATGGCAAGAAGTGGAGATTAAAGCGCACTCGTGGAATGAGATCAACACCCCAGCTTTTTGGGATTTTGTAGAAAACGCGATCGCGAGTTTTCAGAACAAGACCAAACGCATCGACACCAAACTCGACGACCAGTCTCCATGGGCGAAACTGGGGGAGAAGTGGCATTTCATGGCCAAAGGCTTCTCACCCGATTCCACGCCGCAATGGGACGTTAAGATTTTAGAAGAGTTCTGCAATCTGCTTCGCAAACTTGCTCCTAAGGGAAACTTTCTTTGGAACAACAAACAGGAGGTTCACTTCTACCTGCCTGAGCAAAAGAAGCCGTGGGTCACAATTCAGACTAAAAAACCTGACGCGCTCTGGATTCAAGTCTCCGGTCCCACCGGCAGCCTAGCGCTTGGCCAAGTCGCTGATTTTGCTAGTCAAGCCACTGCAAAAACCTCGAAAGGACAAGACTCCGTGAAGATGTGTTTGACAGAAATCGAAGAAGCCACGTCGGAAGACTTAAAGGCGTTTTTGAACAAACATTTGGAATCCATGATGACCGAGGTAAACTGACCCTCATGTGACGAGTTAGGTTCCCCCAGACGATTGTCTTCTACGCATCCAAAAACATCTACTTTACGAATTGACCATGGCCAGCATCGCCTCCCAAATCCCGAAAAACCTATCTTTCCGTTATCGCATTGCCTGTAAAAAGGTTTCGGGCAAGCTTACTGTCGGCAAGTCGCTAAATGAGAGCTATCGCGTTCCCGACTTGGGATCGTTGGACGGACAGGCGAATTTCGGTGACGTCCGGATTGGTTGGAGCGAGGGAGGTCTTTTGATTCAGGTAGAAGTTACAGGGAAGAAGAAGTCTTTGTGGTGCCGTGAGACGGCAATTCTTGAGAGTGACGGCTTGCAGGTCTGGATCGATACGCGCGACACCCACAACATCCACCGCGCTTCAAAATTCTGCCATTGGTTTGTTGTGCTGCCCACCGGCGGCGACGGCAAGAAAAACGCGTCGATCTCGACAATGCTGAAGATTAATCGCAGCCGTGAGGACAGTCCGACCATGAACCGGCATCAAGTAGAAGTTAAATCTTCGACCAGTAAAACAGGCTATAAACTAAGCTGTCTAATACCTGACAAAGCGATGCATGGCTGGAACACAGATGATCATCGCAACATCGGATTTAATTTTGCGATCGTCGACAGCGAATTTGGTTGGCAGACATTAGCCATCGGCCCTGAAATGCCAATCAGCGAAGATCCCAGCCTCTGGCAAACGCTCAGTCTACGATCTTAGTCCCGATTACGTCTGCGGCGTCACTTCGTCTCGTGTTGAGCGGAGTTGGTCGCTGTGAGTCTTGCCCAAACCTGGCACTGGAAATTCACATGTCTCAAAAACTCTTCTACCTCGCCATTTTTTTGCTCGCTTTTAGTTGGCACTCGACTTCTTTGGCAGCACCTGCCATCGCTAACGGCCCCGATCCGTCCGATCGACCCAATGTGGTTCTTATTTTGATCGACGACCTTAGTCACTACGGCGTTACGGCTTATGGGGCCAACCGAATCGGTTCACTCGACGGCGCTTTCGCCGAACAATCTTTCAGCACGCCCAACATCGATGCACTGGCATCATCGGGCATGCGTTTCGACCAAGCCTTCTCCTATCCGATTTGTGAAAATACACGTATCGCGCTGATGAGTGGCAAGAACAATGAACGCAACTATCTTCAGTGTAAATCACAACATCACTCCGACATCACGTTTGGTGATACATTTCAGCGCGCCGGATACGCGACCGGTCTTTTTGGGAAATGGAAACAGACGCGCGGTTCAAAAAACTTTCCAGGCAAGCAATACATCTCTCAATTTGGCTGGGACGAGTATACGGCTTACGATGTGGTGACTGAGGGTCAACGCTTCATCAACCCAAACCTTGTCGTCAACGGCCAGACACAGAACTACACGGGCCGCACTGACAAAGACCCCACGACAGGCAGACGCTGGTACGGTCCCGACATTGTCAACCGCGATGCTTTAGCATTCATCGATCGCCACAAGAACGAACCCTTTTTCTTGTACTATTCCATGTTGTTGGTTCATGACGACCACAAGCCCACTCCGGACACAAAGCCGAACTCAATTTTCAACAACTTCGACGAGGCCAACCATAATCGCAAGGGCCACACGGGTGACGACCGAAAATACTTCCCCGACATGCTGGCCTACATGGACAAACTAATTGGAAAAGTCGTTGCCAAACTAGACGCTGCTGGCCTACGAGAGAAAACGCTGATTGTAGTGATGGGCGACAACGGAACCAAAGAGTGTTTCACGCACATCATGGCCGACGGATCGGTCTATCCCGGCCGCAAAGGGGGCAACGCGGACAACGGCATTCACGTGCCTCTGATTCTGAACTACCCGGGTGTTGTTCCCGGCGGCGACGATGCCACGCCACGATC